>NZ_AOGZ02000008.1:300000-430365 GCF_000332515.2 Leptospira wolbachii serovar Codice str. CDC | reverse complement strand
ACGCGTAGACTCTATGATTTGGTAGGTTTCATGGCCTTTGCCCGCAACCACCAAAATTCCATCTCGGTCAAGGAGTCCAACGGCTCTTTGAATCGCAACTCTTCGGTCTGTGATTTTTTCATACCTTTGGAAGCCACGAGAAAAACCCGATTCGATTTCATCTAAAATTGCATCCGGAGATTCGGTTCTTGGATTGTCAGAAGTGAGAATGACAAAATCCGCAAAGGTTTCTGCAATTCGAGCCATCTGCGGTCGTTTGGTGCGATCCCGGTCCCCACCACAGCCAAACAAACAAATGATTTGTTTGGGAGCAATTTCCACACAACTTTTTAAGATATTTTCTAAGGCATCAGGAGTGTGGGCATAATCCACAACTGCAATCCGAGATCTGTCAGGAAAAGGCACCACATGGAAACGACCGGGAACTGTTGGTATTTTTTCCAAACAAGAAATCACTTCCTCCCAAGGAAATCCCAACTCATAAGCAATGGCTAAGGCAAAGGAAGTATTGAATACATTGAAATTTCCAAGTAAGTTTGTTTTGATACTACGAACTTCAATGAAAGGAAGATTCTTTGCTTTTTTGTGAAAACGATATTCACTTCCCAAGAGGGAAAGTTTCGTATTGGTATAATTGAATTCGCCTGATTTTCCCAAAATATAAATGGGTGATTTTAATTTGGCATCGGCAATCCGTTTTATCATCGAAGTACCGTAAGATACGTCTCCAGCTACAAGTCCAAATTTATTTTTCACAGAGGATTGTTCTAAGAGTTGGAAAATTTTGAACTTACTTTCAAAATAATCTTCCATATTAGGATGAAAGTCCAAATGATCTTGGGTTAGGTTCGTAAATCCAGCGCAAGTAATTTCTAGGCCCGCCACCCGTCCCAGTTTCAATCCATGGCTACTCATTTCGATAAACACATATTCGATTCCTTCTTCTAACATCTGTTTCAGAAGAAGGTTGAGTGAAGAGGCATCGGGAGTGGTATAACCCGATTCTAAAACCCGATCCATGATTTGGATCTGAACAGTTCCAATGAGGGCTGCGTTTTTACCAACTTTTCTTGCTAGGTGGAAGAGGATAAAAGTTAAAGAAGTTTTGCCATTGGTTCCCGTGATAGCCACAAGTTTCATTTTTTTAGCCGGATTTCCAGCTAAAAGGCAAGCAATCTTACCATGTGCATCTCCCACTGCCTCCTCAGTTTCGAGGATGTTGGGAAAGATTTCCAAACCTTTCAATTTCAAGTTCCGTTTGGAAACAAGGATTACCTTTGAACCAAGTTCCCCTGCCATCTTAAGAAATGATTCCTGTTTTTCTTCAGTATCTTCCGGGAGAACAAAGATATCCTTGGGTTTTAGTTTCCGACTATCCCCCCAGATATAATCCACTTCCAAAGAACCTTCTCCCTTGAGAAGTTTTACATCGGGTATTCGTTTGATGATTTCTGATAATTTCATTTTTTTTGTGTAAGTCCCTCTTCAGGAATGGGCGGGAGCTCTATCGTCACGGTTCGGTTCCCAAGGCTTACGGGAAGGAATTGGTAGGTTCTGCGATAGAGAGTTTCAATTCGTTCGGCAGAGGTATAGGCTACAATTCCGATTTTAAGTTCATCATTCTTACGTTTGAGTTCTTCTTTGGTGGACGTTCGTTCGTGGATTTGGCGTGTGAGTCTTGCTTTCTCCAAACCTTGCCAAACAATGGAATAAAAAAATGCCAGGAAAGGAAACAGGACTACCATGGGTTTCAATGGAGAAAAAAAACCTAGAACCAACTCTGGTAAGTTCCTAATTTTTCCTTTCATCGTTCCCATCTCGGTTTTAATATCGGATCAATTTTTTGGATCCCTCTTAATTTTGCCGAACGAGAGGCCCTGTTTTCCCGGATTTCGGTGTCTGTTGGCAGGATGGGTTTTTTTGTTAAGATATCAAAATGTTCTGTGGTCTTTAAATCGCGAAAGGTCCATTTGACAATTCGATCTTCTAAGGAATGAAAAGAAATACAAGCAAGAACTCCACCCACTTTTAACGACTCAGCAAGGACTCGAATCCCTTTCTCTGCATGTAACAGTTCTTCGTTGACTTCAATCCTTAGTGCTTGGAAAATTTTGGTCGCAGGGTGGGATTCTTTGGGCCAAAACTTTCTGGGAATCGAGGCTTCCACAAGTTTCACAAGATCTGTATTGGTTTCAAATTTCTTTTTTTGCCTCGTCTGCACGATGTTATTTGCAACTTTTAAAGCCCAACGTTCTTCCCCATAATCCCAAAACACTTTTTTGAGATGCAAAACTGTGCTGTAATTTACGACGTCCGCTGCAGTCTTTTGCCCCACTTGGGGCTCAAGTCGCATATCCAGCGGTTCATCGTTTTTAAAAGTAAACCCTCTTCCCGAGTGTAAGAAGTGGAATAGAGAGACTCCTAAATCCACTAGGGCTCCATCAAGACCCGGGCACTCGACTGAATCCAAAAGTTCTTTATCTACTTCAGAAAAGTTCATCTGGAAGGGATGGACTCGGTCAAGAGAACCAATCACAGAACTAATTTCTTTTTTGGCACGTTCCAACATGACTGCGTCACGATCGATCAGTATGAGCTGGGCTGTGGGAAAAGTTTGTAAGATGAGTTTGGAATGCCCACCTTCCCCAGCAGTCCCATCAAGAAACCACAAGGGTTCGGGGCTTTCTGTTTTTTGGAGCAAATCGATGACTTCTCTCGGAAGTACGGGAATATGAGGAGATTCTGACACTGTTACTTTCTTACTGTATACTTGTCAAAATCCTTGCAATCCTTTAATCCTTTAGGGAGATTGAAAGTACAAATGAGTTCCTATGAAGAACATTCGCTTAGAAAAAACCTGTTCAGCATAGGAAAACTAGGTTATGCCAAAGGGGACAGGCCCAATGTCGACTGCATCCTCTGCGGGGTTCGCGACAAAAACGAAATTGTTCCCAATTTGACCATTGCGGAAACAGAACTTTCTATTGTTTCGGTCAATCTTTTCCCCTACAATCCAGGCCATATCATCATCTTTCCCAAACGTCATATCATCCATTACTTGGAACTCACTGAGGAAGAAGCCCTAGACATTCATAAACTCACTCAAAAAACCATGAGGATCCTTGAGAAACAATGGAAGGTGCAAGGTTTTAACCTTGGATACAATTTAGGAAAGAATAGCGGTGGTTCCATCCCCCACATCCACGAACATATTGTGCCAAGATTCCCCAACGAGGCAGGATTTCTAGATGTACTTTCCAATACTAGGATTGTTATCTATGAACCCTACCAAATGTGGGATGACTTAAAAAAACTTTGGGTGAAAGAAGACTAAAATCCTTACTCTTTCCTTTGGTAGATGGTATGTCCTAAAAACTTAAAACTATCAGAGATTCCAAACATGGTTTCCGAGTGACCTAGGATCAGATAACCTTTTGGTTTCAGACTGGCTTCGAAATTTTGAAACAGTGTTTTTTGTGTTTGTTTATCAAAATAAATCACCACATTCCTACAAAAGATTAGATCCAATTTATCCGTAATGGGAAAGGGGAAATGTAAAAGATTGATCTGTCGAAAATCAATCAAAGCTTTCAGATGTGGTTTTGCTTCGTAAAAAACATGATCTTTTTCCACAGTTTTAATGAAGTGTTTGGTTTTCATAGCTTCCGAAACTGGTTCAAGCCTATCATCTCGGTAGAGACCTTTTTTTGCTGTGGCAATGACTTGGGTGTCTATATCTGAGGCATAAATTTTGCAATTCCAACCTGGTTTTGCATTGAAGTAATCATAAACGGTAATGGCAATCGAATATGGCTCTTCTCCCGTGGAAGAGGCAGAACACCAAATGCGAAGAGTTTTAGAACCTCCGCTGGCTGCTGCTTGTTCTAAGGCAGGAAAGTATTGGTTTTTAAGAAATTCAAAGTGATGGTTCTCTCGAAAAAAATCCGTTTTGTTTGTTGTTATGCGGTTGATGAGTTCTTGCATTTCATCGGTAGCAAACTTAGGGTCTAATTTTAATTTAGCAACATAGTCTTCAAAGCTAGTAATCCCTAAAGTGCGGAGCCTGGCATTGAGTCTAGACTGGACCATGATTTTTTTATGTGGTGCTAAAAAAATACCAGCTTGTTTATAAACTAAATTTTTAATGAATTCAAATTCGGCATCACCGATTGTATTTAAAGATGTTCGAAAGTCCAATTTGCCCTCGTAAGTGATTCGACACTCTTTTCCCGTTCTGACAAGTTGTTTTTTAGAAGGGAAATTAGATAATGAAAATAGGCATCGTAAAACACCTGAATGCCCGCCCCCTAACCCTCTATTTTGAGAGAACTTCCGGATATTTACCAGTCTATGAAAATCCGAGTGTCCTCATTGAACTCCTAAAACGTGGGGAATTGGATTGTGCCCTTGTTTCCTCCATCGAATGCGAAAGAAACCGAGAGAGTTTGGATTTCACTAAGATCGTGGGAGTTTGTGCAAGAGATGTGGTTCGTTCGGTACTTTTCTTTCGCCATGAATCAGAGCCCGATCTTCCAAATGTAGTTTATACCGACAAAGGCTCTAGATCCAGTGTGGCACTTTTGCAATGCCTCCTCTATCGCGAGTTCGGAAAATTAGTAGATGTGATCCCCACTCCTGCCTCAGAAATCTCAGAAATGATGAAAGAAGGCAAAGGTTCTCATCTTTTGTTTGGCGACCATGCCTTATTACAAACACCAGTTCCCGGATACCAAGTGGTGGATCTAGCGGAATGGTGGAATCAGTCTACGGGGTTATATTTCTGTTTTGCCTTTTGGGCCTTCCCGAAGGGAAAAGTTTGGGATGACAGACTCTTTTTAACTGCCTTGGAATTTGGATTAAAGGAATTGGACTCCATTATTAAAGAAGAAAAAAGACTTCCGATTGCAGTTACAGACCGTTACCTCAAACAAGAGTTACACTATATCCCTGAACAGAAAAATTTAGACGGATTTGATTTGTTTATCAAAACAGCAAAAGAACTAAAACTCGTTTAGAAAAAACGAATTTTATATTCCCAAGTTTTTGAATCTGGATTTTCTAAAGTTTCTTGCAGAGGAATTTGATAGGTTAAATTCCCAAGACCAATAAAACCTCGGTTAGAGCTACATTCCGAATCTTTAGGGAATAAAACTTTAAACTGAATACGACCTTCGCGTAAGAGTCTTGAAGTTTCTGAAATGATTTTCTTTTCCCCCGCACTTGTGTCTAAAATCGCATTGTCAGTGAGATTGGGAAAATCACGTTTTACAGTTAAGGATCTTGGTTTGGATTTGATAGAAAAGGTCCCAATCAAAACTCCTTCTAAGTGCAAAGGATCCTCAAAGTCGAGTTTGTAAGAGACCTTACCTTTTCGTTTGAAATACATATCTGTCGTTTCTGATTTTTCAAGTTCGCGAAAAGTAAAGTCCCTCACCTGCAAGTTGTTATTCGATTTCTTTTTGACAGAAGAAATGATTTCGTCTTTAGAAGTCGGTAAAAATTTAATAAGAGAGTCGTTGGAATCTTTTTTTAAAGGGACTGTGTAGGCGATTTCTACCGTACCAGAATTTAACTTTCTAAAGAGGATGGTCTCCTCGTATTCAAAACAACCAACAAAAAATAGGATGAGTAATAAAGGAAAACGAAACACATCCTAGGCTTCCCATATAGAAAGCCTAGGGTCAAGGACTATTTAGAAACGGGGTAAGCTTCGTTTCCGTGTTCTAAAATATCCAAACCTAACAATTCTTCTTCTTCGGAAACCCGTAGACCGATCGTTTTTTTGATGATATAAAATGCAGCAAAACTGGTTGGAAAAGCCCATAGGAAAGCAGTTACTACACCGATTGCTTGAGCTGCAAATTGCCCAAAACCAGCACCCGAAAAAAGTCCTGTATCCAAACTGAAAAGGCCAACAGATAACGTCCCCCAAGCCCCGCAAACTCCGTGGACAGAGACCGCACCCACTGGATCATCAATTTTGATTTTGTCCAAAAAGAGAACCGAGACAATCACTAGAATCCCAGCAACAGACCCAATACAAACTGCCCCAGTAATACTCACGACATCGCAGGGAGCTGTGATGGCTACAAGACCCGCAAGTCCCCCGTTTAAAGTAAGACCGATCTCTGGTTTTTTAAAGAGCAACCAAGTAAGAACCATGGCGGAAATGGCGCCAGCGCAAGCTGCCATGTGTGTAACAACAGCGATCCGAGCAAAACTCCCACCTTCAATCGAAGTGGTAGAACCAGGGTTAAACCCGAACCATCCAAACCAAAGGATAAAGACACCGAGTGCTGCCATAGACATGTTGTGACCTAAGATGGGATAGACCCTACCATCGGTTTGGAATTTTCCCATCCGAGGACCGACAACAATGGCCCCGGCAAGACCTGCCCAAGCTCCAATACTATGAACCACAGTAGATCCTGCAAAGTCATGGAAACCCACTCCCTCACCTCCACCAAGTCCCAAAGTTTCTAAAAATCCAGTGGATATTCCGAGGAGACTTCCCCAAGCAAAGGATCCAAAAATAGGATAAATAAAGGCTGTGATCACAATGGAAAAGACCAAATAGGCAGAGAACTTTGTCCTTTCAGCCATTGCCCCCGAAACGATGGTTGCCGCAGTCGCAGCAAAAACAATTTGGAAAATAAAGAAAGTATATTTGGAAGGATCCATGTTTCCATCTTCCGTATTGATGAGACTTTCCGCAAAGGATGGAACTCCCACTCCAATTCCTGTAAGGACTTGGGGACCGAACATAATGGAAAAACCAATCACCCAATAAGCGATGGCTCCCACGGTTAAGTCAGAGAAGTTTTTCATAAGGATGTTCACGGCGTTTTTGGCTCTTGTGAATCCTGCTTCCACATACGCAAACCCTGCTTGCATAAAAAATACAAGGAACGCCGCAATACAAGTCCAAACCCAATTGGCTTCCTGTTTGGTTGTTTCTAGGGCAAGTTTTGTTTCGGCAAGGGAAGTTTTGATACCCGCCATTTCTTTTGCCAATGTTTCTAAACTCTGAGTTTCGTTTGCCACTTCTTCTGCTCCGAGTGCGGAACCAATAAGAAGGACCGATAAACTAAAAAATATTCCAAATCGTTTCATAAACTTTCCTTAACTAACTTTCTGCGAATGTGATTCTAACCTTAAAAGTGAGGTTTTTAATTCCAAACTTTGTGGTGTGTTTTTTACGCCTTGTTGCAACACTTTGATTGCTTTTGGTTTCGCATTTTCTTTCAAATAACATTGTGCAAGTAAGATACTTGCTTTTGCAAAACTGTGGTCACTTGATAGTGCCATCTTTAACGCACGTTTTGCTTCCGCAATCATTCCCGCTTTGTAATAAGCGCGTCCCATCATAAAATGAGATGCCGCTGTATTGTCGCCGGAAGTTCGCAGATACTCTTCTAAATACCGGATGGCTTCTTTATATTTCCCGTCCCTATAATACATTTTACCTAAGAAAACAAGGATTTCTTTGAGAGAGGAATCAATACTAAAGGCTTTGAGCGCTTGAGCGTAAGCTTCTTCCATTTTCATTTTGGAATTGGATTGTTTCGCCATTTGAATGTAATGCGAAGCTTCCGGAATGGAATCTCCACAATATAGAAAGAGAAAACTCAAATCATCTCCATTAGGAACTTCGCCTTGGTAAGCTCTGAACCGTTCCACAAATGCATTGGATAGTTTTTTAAGATCCACTTTCCCGCGACCTTCCATCACAAGCCGTTCTCTTTCGTCTTGTAACCAAGTAAGAATTCGATCCACACCTACTTCATCTTTCAGATGGTTTCTTTGTTCGCTAAATCCATCAGAGATGAGTAGTAAAAAATCCCCTGGCTCCAACTTACCTTGTTTTTCTTCATAGTCGATTTTTCTTACTGGAAGGATTCCGAGAGGAACACCTTTGGTATCATACTGAATGAAGGTGTCATCAGCCGCTTTGTAATGTAACATACGTTGGTGGCCTGCGTTCACATATCCAAAAGTATAATCACTAAAGATACGAACCATAAAGGCTGTGAAGTATGTGGATTCAGGAAGTTGTTCTCTTAGTTTTTCACCAAGCTCCTCCATAATCTCTGTGAGTCCAAGTCCCGCCATCACCGACCTTCTAAACTGGTGGTGGATGGCCATTGTCACAAGGGCTGCCGGGATTCCATGTCCCGACACATCAATGTTAATTGCTGTAAGTGAATGACCTTGTCTAACAATATCAACCAAGTCTCCACTCACTTCTGCCATAGGTTCATAATGGCTAGCGAAGTAGATGCCGTTCCAAGCACTCAGGTCTTGCGGAAGGATTTGGCTTTGGACATTTCGACCCATCTTCAAATCCCATTCTAATTGGTTTAAAATGGCTGCCTCTCTGGCTCTTGCAGTGACAAGTCCTTCAATAAGCCTTACCCCGTAAAGTGCAAGTGCCAATTGTGAAGTGAGTGCTTCTAAAATTTCTAAGTCATCGATGATATAAAAGTTTTCGCGTTCACTTTCTACAGCGAGAGTTCCGAGAATTTCTTCCTTTTGCATGATAGGTACACACATAACGGATTTTGTTTTTTCTCCCTCATCAAAGAAATGAGCTGAGCGAGTTAGGTCATTCACAAGGACCGGTTCTTTGGTTTCGAAGACGGCTCCTGAATACCCTTCCCCAATTACTAAATTTCTACGAGGGGGTTCTGTCTCTTTGACAAACTTAACGGGAACAAGATACTCTCCATCCCATAGTCGGAGTGTTGTATTGTCCGACTCAAAAATTTCCTGACAAATCAGGATGACCTTGGAAAAGAGTTGGTCCTCTCTATCTAAATTGGCAAATTCTTTGGAAATGTAGAGGAGGATTGCAATTTTATCTTTGTCTGTTAATCCTCCCACGACTTTGTTTTGTCCGCGGAAGTTGACGAGCATTCGTTTGGAAACTTTGAAATCAACCATATAGGATACCTTTCTTATTTAGATGCAAGTATCGTACCGACAGTGCATCTCGCCTAAAGAAGTCAGATTATCCTATATTTCTCTACAATCTGCCCCAATCTTCAGCGGAAGGGGTAGAAACCAATTATGGAAACCATCCAATTTGCTTAAATATTAAACAAATGGTGTTCTTCATTGGAACTGGATTTGGATTTGAAAGGCGGCTCTCGTCTCGGCTCCCTCTCTCTCGGGAACACTCAGTCCCGATCTTTGCAATGAGACTGCATACAAATACCCTTCCCCGAGTTCTTTGGGGAAGATAGAACCCGCAACCCCCAGGGAAGCAGTATAAAAACCTCTTAAAGAGGATGACTCGGCACGGAACTCTCTTCCTAATCCCGAAATCAATTGGAATGATTCCATTTTCCCTATCGCTAACCCAATGTTACCTGCATACATTGCACGTAACGGATATTGAAATGAGTTATCACCTCCGTTTAACGATAGGTGAGATTTCTCAAAGAATGTTCGGTTCCCTTCAATTTGTAAATCAATGTATTCCGTAATTTTATAACCAACACCGACTAATAATCGTTCAGGAAGCCTTTCTTTTAATTTTTCTGATCCTAGATATTTATCAAAACGGTAACTGCCAGGAGATTCTAAAATCACACCCAGCCGAAAATTTCCATACTGGAAAGCCGTAGAGGCAGATACGTTCCAGGAATACGAACTATAACCACCCATTCTTCCAGAAATTCCTGGTCCTAAATGTAAGGCAAAAGAAAGATTCTCATTCCATTTCCAGCTAACAAAACCTTGGAAGGCATAATTGGAAAATCTTTCATCTGCAGGAAAGGATCTTAAGAAAACAGGTTTGCCCCGAAATCCGAAACCCAAGGAATCGGAATAGGAAAAATAGGCAGCTCCTGAAAGATACAAAGGAGAAGTTTTTGGATTCGCATAACTTCCGTTTACTCCTCCATCCACGATGTGTTTTGCCTGGTTTGACAAAAAAGCACTGTTTCCATAAAGACTTCCCATGGGGTTTGAGCTAACCACTCCCGTGGATGAGAGTCCGAGCAAATAAGCAGAAGGGTATGCAGATTCATAACCAGAAACTTGTGCGAAAAGACTTCCCAAAGAAGTGGCGGAAAGGAAGAGAATCAGTATGGGGAAATACCATTTTCTTTTGAAAATCATTTACTGCCATTACTCCAAAGATTTATTGGAAAGAAAAGGGATTTCTTATGACAAGGCCAATGTACAAACAATTTCGATCCCCACAAGGTTGGTATTCCTTTCTTTTTCCTGCCGACTGGGAACAAATGGTTGTGGAAGAAATTCCAGCCTTTTTCCACCCGAACGGTGGAGGCGCTTTACAAGTTTATGCCTTTGAATCCAAATTAGAAGATTTTGATGTGGATTTAGAATTAGAAAATTATCTAAAAATCCACGAAATTGACTATGACGCAGAAAACGTGGCAGTGTTCGAAAACAACGAAGGTTCCTCGATCCGCGCTTGTGAATTTCAAAAAGAAGACCGAGTATGGATGGTCTATATGGTTGCTAACCAGATGCGGATGATCCTTGTGACTTACAACTCGGATGAAGAAGTAGGTGATGAACTTTTCCAGCAGTTAACGAACATTATTAGCTCAGTTCGGATATTGAATTAATTTCTTTCCCTTTTTTACTTTACAGAACCCGATTTTCCCTTAGTCTCAATTCCACTCTTTAGTGCTGAAATCAGGAGATAATATGAAAAAAATAGGGTATGGAATTGGTGCGGTGATCGCAAGCATTCTTCTCGTTGTAATCATCGCATTAGTTTTTGCTGGGAGTTTTATCACACCCAGTTTTCTTGTCAAACAAATCGAATCCGCAATCAATGTGCGTGCCCATGTAGAATCAGTCAACATCAACCTAATCAATGTCCTTTCCGGAATTGAGATTGAAGGGATCATCCTTGCTCCCCGCGATGAAGTGGCGAACAAAGGAACTCCACTGGACGAAAGGAAATCGAAACCCAAAGGTCTCATCCAACTCGGAAAAGCCGATGTAAAAATTTCTTTTTTGGCTCTGCTGACGAAAACCTTAAAGGTAAATAAAATTGTTCTAAAACAACCTGTGATTTCTCTCACTATGAATGAAGATGGAGGAAACAACCTCACCTCTCTTTTTAAAACGCCAAAGATTGTAGATGGAGAAAAGAACCCAGCACTTTCAGCAGAAGCAATTGCAGAAAAGAAAAAAGAAGCCGAGGAAGAGGCGAAAGAACAAGCGAGTGCCCCTCCTTCGGGACCGTTTTCTATCAAAGACATTCCTATTGCCATAAGGATGGGTCTTGTCGGAATCCAGGACGGCAATATCCAAGTGAATATGCGTAAAACTGGCCAACAAATCCAAATCCAGAAATTGGATTTAGAACTGAAGGATATAGACATTGATGGAAGTGACTTGGAATCGCATAACAGCGTGGATGTAAATTTTGATGCTGATGTGACAATTGTTGGTAGAAACAAAAAAGAAGCTGCTAAGTTTTTATTAGAAACCGAGGGAAAGGTGGTTCCTTTTGTTGTGAAGTCTGGACTTGTGAATCCCAAAGTCATTTACGAAGTGACCATGAAAGAAGATTCTTTTGTTTCTGGATTTGCGGCTTTTGATGCGATTGCGGGAGAACTTCCTGTAATGAACCAAGCCGGACTCAAACTAGATAAACTAAAAGAAAAAGCGGAACTTAAAAAAGATGTATCCTTTAAAGTAGAATATAGCAATGGTAAGGTTACTTTTTTGGATGAACCCACCTTCCCTACAAAAAACTATGACCTACAAATTACCAAAGGGTCTTATATAGTTACAACCACCAACTATCATGAAATGAAAATGGGAATGTTGTATGATGAAGATGAATCCAAAAAGTCTTTGGCATCTTTGGATGAAAAAATCAAACAAGCCACCAAAGGCCAAGGGGATACAAAAGCCCTTCGAAATAAAATTGTGGGAAATCTAGTCAAAGACGAAAGACTTTTCATTCCCTTTCGGACTTATGGAGACATTCGTAATCCGAGTGTAGAACTCGGTGTGGGTCTTGGAACACTTACTGATTTGATTGGCGGGGCTGTGAAGGAAGTCATCAAAGGGAAAGCCAGCGATGCCTTGAAAAAAATTCCAGGTGCAGGAGATGCACTCAAAGGACTCGGTTTCTAAATACGAAAAGTACATAAAAAAGGGACTAAACATTTAGTCCCTTTTTTGAATCTGTTCTGACTTCTAGATCAACTTTACGTCAGAGTTAATGGTGCGTTTTTTCTAACGACCACTTCCAGATCTTTTTCTCATACTTGCATCCAAAACTTTTTTGCGAAGACGTAAACTTTGTGGAGTTACTTCCAAAAGTTCATCATCATCCAAAAATTCAATGGATTGTTCCAATGTTAGTTTTCTTGGAGGGATGAGGCGGATCGCTTCATCCGAACCAGAAGCTCGAACGTTGGTTAATTTCTTTTCACGCACTGGGTTTACTTCTAAATCAGAGTCACGACTGTTCATTCCAAGGATCATTCCAGGATAAACGGCAACTTGTGGTTCAATGAAAAGATCCCCACGTTCCTGAACTTTCCAAAGAGCATAAGCAGTCGAATCTCCAGAGTCCATAGAAATAAGAGCTCCGTTTTTACGACCTGGAATTTCACCTTTGTATTTATCAAACTTAAGGAAACGGCTAGACATAACCCCTTCCCCACGTGTTTCAGAAATGAAGTGCCCTCTAAATCCGATAAGTCCTCTTGTGGGAATGATGTATTCCACTCGAGTGATTCCAGAAGTATGAGCATCCATTCCTTGTAACTCTCCCTTACGACGGTTGAGTTCTTGGATACAAGCACCAGAGAATTGGTCAGGTAGATCCATTACGAGTGTTTCGTAAGGTTCAATCTTCTCATTCGCTTCATTGTATTTAATGATCACTTCGGGACGAGATACTTGGAGTTCGTATCCTTCTCTTCGCATGTTTTCAATGAGGATGGATAAGTGAAGTTCCCCACGTCCTAAAATTTTAAAACGATCTTTATCTTCTGTTTCTTCTAAACGAAGAGCTACGTTGGTTTCTAATTCCCTATCAAGACGTTCGCGAAGGTTCCGTGTGGTTACATACTTTCCTTCTTTACCAGCAAACGGAGAGTTGTTGACCATAAAGAACATGGAAACAGTTGGCTCTTCTACTTGGATGGCAGGAAGTGGCAGTGGATTGCCGAGGTCACAGACGGTGTCCCCGATAAACACATCTGGAATTCCCGCCATAGCCACGATATCTCCAGACCCCGCTTCATCGATTTCATAACGAGTGAGTCCTTCGTATCCATAGAGTTTTGTAATTTTATAATTAGCAGTGGTTCCGTTAGTTTTGGCAAGAGTGACATCCGCACCTTTTTTCATAGTACCTTGGTAGATTTTACCAATGGCAATACGACCCACATACTCATTATAGTCAAGAGCTGTGACTTGGAACTGAAGTGCTTTATCACTATCTCTTTTCACAGGAGGAACGTGTTCTAAAACTTTATCTAGAAGTGGTTCAATGTTGGATCCTGGAACTTCTGATAGGTGATTTACCGCCCATCCTTGTTTTGCGGAAGCATAGATGATAGGGAAGTCTAACTGTTCTTCTGTGGCACCTAGATCACTGAATAAATCAAATACCTTATCCACGGAGAAACCTGGTCTTGCCCCTTCTCTATCTACCTTATTTACCACTACAATCGGTTTGTGGCCTAGTTGGAGTGACTTACCGAGTACAAACCTAGTTTGTGGCATGGGCCCGTCAAAAGCATCCACAAGTAAAAGTGTACAGTCTGTCATGGACAATACTCGTTCCACCTCTCCTCCGAAGTCAGCGTGGCCTGGAGTGTCTACGATATTAATGCGGGTTCCTTTATACTTAACCGAGGTGTTTTTGGCAAGGATCGTAATCCCTTTTTCTTGCTCCAATGCATTGGAGTCCATGATTCTCTCTCGGTCTTCTTTCGCGGTTACGGCGCCCGTATGGCGAAGGATACAATCTGTGAGTGTCGTCTTACCGTGGTCGACGTGTGCGATGATGGCGATGTTGCGAATTTCCATTGTTTTTACCAGAAATTCCAATCCACTTAGGCTGTAAATGGGGATTTGCGTTTGACAAGAGGTGCCTATCAGAAATCCTGGTAAGAACTACATTCGAGAAAGAGATTAGGATAGTTATATGTTCGCCATCATTGAACTTGGAGCCAAACAATTTAAAGTGTCTCCTGACCAGGTATTCGTCGCAGAAAAAACAGGAAACTCGGTCGGAAGTACAGTAGAAACAAAAGTCCTACTCCTTTCCGATAACAATAAAGTAAACATTGGATCGCCAGCGCTTTCCGGTGCCAAAGTGACTTTAAAGGTATTAGAAGACTGTAAGGGTGAAAAAATCCACGGCTTTAAATACAAAAAAAGAAAGAACTACAAGAGATCTTGGGGTCATAGACAACAACTCCAAAAACTCCAAGTAGTATCTATCAACGGATAATTGATTTATAGTAAGATTTTTAAAAATTTAGGAGGGATAATCGCTGGAATCCAACTGAAAGGTCATTCTCCAAAGAACTTAGGTTCAAATGGCGAAAATCTTTTGTGTGCTGGAGTTTCCACTCTTGTTCAGAGTGCACACTCATATTTGGCATCACAAAACAGTTTGGAATCGGAAGAAAAACGAGACGGACACTTAGAGTTTTTAGTAAAAATGGACCAAAGGGATGGCTACCAAAGCCTACTTTCCATGGTCGAGTTTGGACTTAAAAGCTTAGCTTCCACTCATTCCGAAGCGATTTCCATCCAAGACGAAATAATAAAGGGGTAAACAATGGCTACAAAGAAAGGTGGGGGATCCACAAAGAACGGTCGTGATTCGGTATCGAAAAGACTTGGTGTAAAAGTTTACGGCGGGCAATTCGCCATCGCAGGTAACATCATCGTTCGCCAAAGAGGAACTGAATACAAACCTGGAAAAAACGTAGGGATTGGTCGTGACCATACTCTATTTGCATTAGTTGACGGGATTGTGACTTTCGAACATGTAACGAGAGAAAGACAACAAATCTCCGTTTACCCGAAAGTATAATCCTCTCTCTTACAGAGAAGAGGCAAAACCCGTTTTAGGATTTCCTTAAACGGGTTTTTTTTTGACCAAAGGATATTATGAGCGGATTTATCGACGAAGTACCCATTCGAATTCGAGCCGGACACGGAGGGGCAGGTTCTGTCCATTTCCATAAAGAGAAATTTGTCGAATTTGGTGGCCCTGACGGTGGGGATGGTGGGAAAGGCGGAGATGTGATCATTTTAGCCGAAGGGCGAATGATGACTTTAGAAAACTATCTCCCTGACCGTTTGTATGCAGCGAGTGACGGTGAACCAGGCCTTGGACAAAACAGGCATGGAAAAAACGGGGAAGATTTAATTCTAAAAGTTCCCGTGGGAACTCAAATCCTTGATTCAGTGACCATGGAACTTCTCTACGATTTTAACCATGATGGAGAAAGTTTTACGATTGCCACTGGGGGACGCGGTGGGAAAGGAAATACGTTTTTTAAAACATCTATCCAACAGGCACCGAGATACAGCCAACCGGGAGAGGAAGGCGGCGAACTTTCGTTATTATTAGAACTAAAATTACTCGCAGATATTGGAATTGTGGGACTTCCTAACGCCGGTAAGTCAACCCTACTCGCAAAAATTACGCATGCCCATCCTAAAATTGCCGGTTACGCCTTCACAACACTCTCCCCTAACTTGGGTGTGGTGCATAGGCATGAAGATTTGTTTCGTTATACGGTAGCAGACATTCCGGGAATCATTGAAGGGGCTTCTCGTGGTGTGGGCCTTGGCATTAGTTTTCTCAAACACATTGAAAGGGTACAAGGGATTTTGTTTTTATTCGACGGGGGAAATTTACAACTCGAAGAAGAATTGGAAATGTTACGAAGTGAACTTGGAAATTACAACCAAACTCTTCTTGGTAAAAAATTTCTAATTGTGATTAACAAAATGGACATCTGGGATAATGATCCCGAATTCACTGCAGAAATTCAAAAGAACTATTCCCATTTAGGAGAAATCATTTGTATTTCCGCGGACAAGGAATCAAACCTAGACTACCTACTCGAACGTATTGATAAAGTATTTTTCCCTGAAAAAACGAAGTTAGTTTATGAAAACACGTAAGGAATTTTTAGACTCCATTCAAAAAGCAAAACTCATTGTTGTGAAAATCGGAAGTGCTCGTGTTTCCGGTGAAGAATCCAAAATTAATGACTTTTTATACGATTTAGTCGGTGACATTCGAAGTTTACGAGACCAAGGAAAAGAAGTCATTCTTGTTTCGTCTGGTGCCATAGCCCAAGGAAAAAAACTTTTGGGCGATAAAAATGGGAATGTTCCCAATGGCAAAACCACTCTCGCCGAAAAACAGGCATTTGCTGCCATGGGTCAAAATAAACTTTTGAATCTTTATGAAAGTTTTTTTAGTCGTGTCAATATTCCTATGGCACAAATTCTTTTTGGAAGAAAAGACTTAAACGAAGAAAAAAGTTTTACGAACCTAAAACAAACGTTTCGTCAACTTTTGGATTGGGGAATCCTCCCAATCGTCAATGAAAACGATTCCGTGTCTACAGAAGAAATCAACTTAGGCGATAACGATATACTTTCAGCGATTGTGGCCTCTATTGTGGGGGCTGACCTCCTCCTCATCCTGACTGGTGTGGATGGTTTTTTAAAAGAAGATTCTAAAATCGATTTATTTACCGAAATTACAAAAGAAACTGAAAATTTAGCTACTGGACCTTCTGGCCCCGGCACCGGCGGTATGTTTACCAAAATCAATGCCGCAAAACTTTTGTTACCCTATGGAATCAAAACCGGTATAGTGAATGGCGAGAAAAAACATGCAATTTCGCAGTTTTTTTCAACGGATAACTTCGGAACTTTAATTGCCGACAGTGCAGTTCCGCACCGAATTCCAACTGCATCAGAGATCCAAACGCATTTCTTTTCATTACCTTCGGAGTGAACTATGGCAGATGAATTTACAAACTATGCAAAAGAATTAGCAACAAAAGCTAAATTAGCAAGCAGAGCCTTAAAAGGTCTCACCACCATTCAAAAGAATGCTGTCCTTCTTCGTGTGGAAGAACTTCTACTAAATAACGAATCTACTATCGTTGAAAAAAACCAATTGGATATGAAGAGTGGCAAAGAAAAGGGGCTTTCCTCTGCTATGATGGACCGCCTTCTTTTAGATTCCAAACGAATTGCAGCAATGGCAAAGAGTATCGAAGAGATTCGAAACCTTCCCGATCCTGTGGGTGAAGTGGTTCGTGGCACAATCTTACCCAATGGATTAGAGCTTCTCACCAAACGGGTGCCAATCGGCGTTGTGATGACCATTTTTGAATCTAGGCCCAACGTCATTATCGATATTGCCTCGCTTTCTTTTAAATCTGGGAACGCTTGTATTCTACGAGGTGGGTCCGAGGCCTTTCATTCCAATGTAATACTCTCTTCTTTATTCCACCAGGCCATTGAAGAAGCGAAAATTCCAGGTGTGACAAAAGAAATAGTGACCTTTGTGGAAAATACAAACCGTGAAGCTATGGTTCCTTTTTTCCAATTGGAAGATTTGATTGATGTAATTGTTCCTCGTGGTGGTGAAGCTCTCATTCGGTTTGTATCAGAACATAGTAGAATCCCTGTCATTAAACATGACAAAGGTGTTACCAATCTATATTTGTCGAACCATGCCAATTCCGAGATTGTCCTTCCCATTCTTGTGAACTCCAAAGTACAAAGGCCCGGGGTTTGTAATGCCTTAGAAAATTTGTTTATCCATAAAGAATATCCTAATATCCCAGGATTACTCGCAAAGTTAGAGGCTTCCGGAATTCAAATTCTTGGGGATGCGTCCATTCAAAAGATAGTTTCTTCCGCCAAACTAGCGTCAGAAGAAGATTTTTATACGGAATTTTTAGACACAAGACTTAGCATTCGGCTTGTAGCTTCTGTAAACGAAGCCATGGATAATATTCGAAAGTATAGTTCTGGCCATACCGAATGCATTCTATCAGAAGATGTTTCCGAAATTCGAAAGTTCCAACAAGAGCTGGATAGTGCTGCTATCTTTGTAAACTGCTCCACTCGGTTTCATGATGGTGGTGAATACGGTTTAGGAGCCGAAGTCGGAATTTCTACAGGGAAACTCCATGTACGAGGACCCATGGGCCTTATCCACCTAACTACAACTACTACGTATGTAACGGGTGGCGGACAAGTCCGAGGATAAAATGGACGTTCTTTTTTTTGGAGGAAGTTTCAATCCCCCCCACCGAGGACATCGGCATGTGATTGAAACTATTTCCAAATCGTATCCGAATGCCCTATTATATGTTTGTCCTAATTACGTTTCTCCTTTTAAACTAGGCGAACGGTCATTTACATCGGAAGAAATCTGGAAACTCTGTTTGGTTGAATTTGAAGGACTCCTTTCCGAAAAAGTGATTCTTTGGGATGAAGAAATTAAACAAGCAAATGTAAGTTATACGATTGATAGCCTAACGGTATTAAAAAGTCTCCATCCAGAAGCTGCACTTTCTTTGGTGATAGGCGAAGACAATTTAGCATCTTTTGATAAATGGAAGTCTTATCTTGAAATCCTAAATGCTACCAAACAACTGATTGTGGTTCGCAGGGAAACTTCTTATCCCAAAGAGATCCCGCTTCCGGCTTTCCTTCCTAAATCGCAAGTTCTGATTTTAGATAATCCGATTCTCCCCATGAGTAGCACGGAAATCCGAATGGTTGCAAATGGAGACTGGAGCAGCCAATTTGTTTTGCCAAAAACAAGAGTACTGGCTATGCAATTTTTAAAAGCAAAACAGGGAAACGTTTTATGAAACCAACGTCTATGGCATCTACAGACGAATGGACTCAGTTCTTCGAAAAGGAAGTCCCCACTCAAGTCACAGATACTCGTTTCCAACATATCCTTCGGGTGGCAAATTATGCAGAGTCCTTAGCAAAGGTCCATGGTTATCCTTACCCAAAGAAAGCCTATCTTGCAGGACTTTGTCATGACATCACCAAACAAAAAAAGATGGAAGTCCATTCTGAATTATTTCGAGAATTTGCTGTGAATATAGATGGGATTCCTTCTCAAGCTTTACATGCTTTTTCAGCACCTTTATGGCTCCAAAAGGAATATGGTTTTGTTGATTCTGAAATAGCGAAAGCTATCTCTTCTCATACCCTAGGTAATTCAGAACCTTCCCTTTTGGATAAAATCTTGTATGCTGCTGATTTTTTGGGTTCTGACTATGCCTACAAACAACCTGAGCTAATGGAATGGGTAAAGAAAACAGAGGAAAATCTGGACTACGGAGTTTTTATGAAAGCCTTCCAAACCATTTTCTTTCTGATGGAAAAAAAAGAAGTCATCCATCCTAACACTTTTTATATGTATAATCAATCTGCGCAATATATCAAGGAAACCTAATAGATGTTACGTGAAGCACCTAAAAAACAAACCATCCCGGCCAAAACTCTTTTGATTGCGGCAGGGTCTTTCTTTTTGATCGCACTACTCTTTTTAATCTTCCGTTCTAAGGCAGGGTTTTCCCTAGATCAAAAATTTTCCCAAAGCAAACGGATGCCTATCCTCTTCTCTGTATTAGGTGAAAAGGATGAATATTTATTTTCGCTTTATGCCGAATTTTATCCGAATGAAAAAAAAGCAGCACTCTTCTTTGTGAATCCCAAAACTAGTTTTGATGATGGGGACAAATCTCTAAAGGAAAAAGGAAGTTCTGCTCCTTCTTACGTGGAATCTGTTTTGGAAGATACTTTAGATTCCAATATCCCTTTTAAAATTGTTTGGACTAAAGAACAATTCCAAAATTGGGTCAACTTACTGGGTGGCCTCAATCTCTTTTTTGAACCTAAATCTCTCCACATAACAAAGAATTACGCAAGAAACAAACAAACTTATATTTTGGATGGAGAAGATACTTTTGATTGGATGAGTTCACTTGCTGACGATTCTATGATTTCTCATATCCGTCGTTTGGAGATCCAGGAAACAGTTTTGTTGACCGTTCTCGAAGCCATCCATGAAAAAAAGGACTTACTTGGAAAACAACGTGTTGCCTATCTTCATTCTCAAATGACGACCAATCTCTCGCTGAAAGAATGGGAAACGCTGATCGACTTTCTGAAAAAGGAAAAGATCCATTTTGGTGTTTCCGAAGTTCCAGGAGAACCGATGGGACGACCCAAATTCCGGGATGAAGTTTTAAAAGCAAATGAAGAGACGGTAAAAGTCGCTTTTCACAAATTTTCAAGCGAACTTAGGTCCCTTTCTTTTAGTGAAGGAGAACGGGCCCGGATTGAAGTCCTGAATGGAACCCCAAAAAATGGGCTTGCCAGATACGGGAAGGTGCTTCTGAATGATAAGGGTCTGAAAGTTCTCTCCGTTGACAATGCCTGGGATTCTAGTTTTAAATCCAGTATCATCTTAAACCGCTCCGGAAACACACAGTACACGGATATCATCTCCGATACCTTCCAAGGACGAAGGGTTTACTTCGCACTTAGGAAAGATCTGGGACTTGATGCCACCGTCATACTCGGGGAAGATTTTCAAAATTCCAAGGACTAAAATGCCGAATATCAGTGCAGAGACATTAGAACATCTCAAAAAAATCAAACAGACATTAATCGATAAAAAATGTGAAAACATTCAGTTTCTGGATCTAAAAGATGTCCACAGTTATCTTTCTTTATTTGTCCTTGCGACTGTGAAAACAGAAACACAAGGCAGGTCTTGCGCAAAGGACATAGATAAGTACATGAAACCTTTGAAACTCGCAGTAAAACGCCAAAATCTTGCCGACCTTCCGAAAGATGCCACAGGATGGATCCTTCTCGATTACGGCGAAATTTGTGTACATATCATGACGGACGAAATGAGAACCTACTATTCATTAGATCGTCTCTGGGGTGATGCTGCTCCTATTGCTGTATAAGAGCGAGTGTTTCTTCCCAATTGTCCTTAGGTAATTCACAAGCAAAGTTTTGACATACGTAGAAGGACATTCCAGAACCTGCACTTCTTCCCATAAGAAGTTCTAGTTCCGGTGCCAAAACCTTTGCCTTAGATTCCTCTAAAACCAACCAAACGAGATTGGGATCTTTGATTTCCCCCAATTTCTTTCGGATCGATTCCACTTCCAAAAGATCTTTATCTCTGTATACCACGAGGACTTCCTTCGACGGGTATTGGAATTTCTGGAATGCTGAAATCATGGAAGGATAACTAAGCGAGTTTTGAGTGAGCTCTGGTAGAAAGTATGCAAAAATCGAATTTGCTTTTGTTTGTAAATCGATTCCTTGAAAACCCCAGGAATGTAAAAGATGAAACAGATGTAAGACTGTGGAATTCCCGGAAGGTTCCACACCATCATAACCTTCCATGGTTCTCACTAGTAAATCTTCATTTCCATGAAAGGATTCGTAATATGGTCCCACTTTAGATTCAAAATGAGAAAATAAATATTCCAAAGATCGTTTTCCCTTTGTATAGGCTTCCAGATCTTCAGCCAATTGGAAGAGTTTGAATGAGACCCAAAGAAATTCTGCATAATCAGGAAGCGTTCCAAAGTATTTGGCCTCTCCGTCGCGATAACGTCTGAGAATAGAGCCGTCTTCTGCGACCAAATTCTTTGTGAGAAACTGATAGATTTTTTTGGCATCAGTCAAATATTCTTTATCACCTGAAACTTCATAAGCAGAAAGAAGGGCTCGGATCCACAGGCAATTCCAGGAAGTCAAAACTTTGTCGTCTCGTAAGGGACGAATGCGTTTGTTGCGAGCTGCGAGTAACTTAGATTTGGCTGACTCCAATTTATCTACAAACTCTGGTTTAAAATGGATTCCCTCTACAAAAGGGTTTTTCCCCTTCCAATAGAGATTGAGGATGTTTTTGTGTTCAAAATTACCTTCTTCAGTGACATTCCAAAATCCTTGGATTTCTTCTTCAGGAACAATCGAGCTGAATTCCGAATGGTTCCAAAGATAAAACTTTCCTTCTTCTCCTTCGGAATCCGCATCTTCCGCACTGGCGATGCCTCCCGATTCCAAAGTCATATCCCTTCGAATGTAATTTACAATTTCTCTGATTACATCTAAAAAGAATGTATCTTTAGTGGCTTTAAACAATAATGAAAGTGCTTCTACATATAAGGAATTGTCATACAACATTTTTTCAAAATGGGGTACAAGCCATTCATGATCCGTCGCATAACGGCAAATTCCGCCACCCACTTGGTCGTAAATCCCACCAAACTTCATAGCATACGCCGTGTTAAAAGCCATCTCCAAGGCTCTTGGTTCCTCTTTTCGTAAGCCGTATTCCACAAGAAAACTAAGTGCCATACTGGGTGGAAATTTATTTACCGTATTTGTTTTGAACCCAAAAAGCTCTTTATCATATACTTGTAGGTATCGTCCGAAATTATTTTCGATGATTTCTGTTCCCGGAACTTTACCCTCATTGGTTCTTGTTTCGTTATCTTGTAAGTATTTCGTTAAATCGGAAGCGGCAGTGATCAGTTCCTCCCTTTGGTTCTTCCATGCCTCGGAAACTAGGCGAAGAACCTCTTTGAAACTGCGTTTTCCGTAGCGATTTTCAGGAGGAAAATAGGTACCACCAAGGATGGGTTCTTTACTAGGCGTGAGAAACATATTGAGTGGCCACCCTCCTTGCGTTCCCATCGCATGGAGTGCATCCATATAAATTTTATCTATGTCGGGACGTTCTTCCCTGTCTAACTTGATGCATACGAAATCACGATTTAAGACTTCCGCTGTGGAATCATCTTCAAATGATTCCCGTTCCATCACATGGCACCAGTGACAGGTCGAATATCCAATGGACAAAAGGATGATTTTATCTTCTTTTTGGGCCTTTTCGAAGGCTTCCACTCCCCAGGGAAACCAATCCACGGGATTGTGTGCATGTTGTAACAGATAAGGACTTTTTTCATGAACCAAACGATTCGGTTTTTTCGACATATTTGCCACACTGCTCTCCCAGAAACTAAGGTTTCTTCACGTAGCTTTTTACATTTTAGGTTGATTGACAACATTGATTTTTTCATCTTGTCTGAGTAAGGGGTTTAAGAAATTTCCATTGAACAGTCACAATTTTTCTTCCCCATATTTTCGCATAAATTTCCGAAAGTTGACCAGCTGGTTAATATCTTTTAGTCTTCTTAGTTTCCCTGTTTTCGCAGAATCAGACTTTGACGAAGATGTAAAACGGATGCAGCTCGCCCAATGGGAAAACGGCAATACGATTCCGGATTCTCTCCAACCGGGAAAAAAACTACGCCTCAGCATTTCACAAGCCATCGAACAGGTAATTGAAAACAATACCATTGTTCAAAATGCTAAATTGGAAATTGTGAAAGCAGACAGTTCCGAATGGAAAAATGAGTCTAAATACAGTTGGAAGGCATTGGCCAGTATCCAATCATCCAAACAGCTCTTTCCTGATAACCGAAACAACATCTTTGCGGGAACGATTCGCTCCCAAGATAAAATCTCTGCCGGCGTGGAAAAACAGTTCAAAACAGGTACTTATTTCAAAACAGAAATCAGCAGCATTCGTTATGATGTAAACGCATTTGAAAATCCCAATTCACAGACTGCGGGTTTTGCAAGTTTACTGGCAGCTCCTCCCATGTATACGAGCGCAGTTTCTGCGACTCTTTCCCAAGAACTTCTCAAATATGGATTTGGCAAAAACGAAGAAGATAAAGAAAAACTTCTAAAAAACCAAACCTTGCTGGTTCGTGAAAACTATATCAACATGCTAACACAGCTTGTAGTAAAGATTCTCGTAGACTACTGGTCACTGAGTATTGTAGATTCTCGAATTGCCACTTACGAAAAGGTTTCCAAAAATACGGAAGAGATCCGACGTTTGACTTTGCGTAAAACTGGACTTGGACTTTCAGAAGGATTTGAAGTCAATCAGTGGAACCAGGCATACTTACGAACACAGTCCCTACTAGAAAAAGCAAAAGTAGACCGTATTGAAGCCGAAAGAAATTTAGTTCGGATTTTAAATGTAGATACGGGATCTTCCATTGAAGGGGTCACTGACTTAAGTGAAACCTTACCCACAGGAATCAATTTAAAAGCTGACAAAGAATATGCTCTTTCTCGTAGAACAGACTACCTCATCTTAAAAAGAGAAAGAGAAATTGCTAAACTTGCACTGAACACAGCTCTTGCCGAAGATGATCCGTCTCTACTTGCCACGTTTTCTTATAGTTCCATTGGACAAAATTTCCTTTCTCCTCAGGAGAATTTCATTGCTCGCCAAAGGGGAATCACTTCCTTCAACTACCCACAGATTTTGGCGGAGTTAAAGATGTCCTATCCCCTTTGGGATTTAGGGATCAAGGCTGGAATTCGAGATGCGGAAACAAATCTCAAAGTGAACGAGATGAAAATCCAAAACTTGGAACAAGAAATTACTCAAGAAATTGATAATCGTCATGAAGCACTGATTGCAAGCCACGCCTTACTAAGAGACCTAATGAAAACCCGTAAAGAAACTGAAATTTTCTACAATGGTCTTATGGAACGTTTTCGCCAAGGTCGTTATACGGCTGTTAACGTAAAGAATGCCTTAGATAGTTTGGCGAATGTAGAACTTGCGGTGACACAAGCTAAGATCAATTTTAATATCAATTTAGTTCGTTATGAGTTGGCAAAAAATTCTCTTTTTGAGAAATATGGACTCGATCTCTATACTATTTTGGAAGAAGTTGAAAAGAGAGCCAAACAAGAAACCGACAAACTATGAAAGTTTATCCCACAGATCGTAAAGAGGAGATGGTTCGTTATAGACGAACCTTCCATCAGTTCCCTGAGCTCAAATATGAAGAACGAGAAACTGCCTCTTTTGTAATAGCTCATTTGGAATCTTTAGATTTTCAGGTGGAATCGGGGATCGCAGAGACTGGCCTTGTTGCCCTTTTTGATTCAGGAATTCCAGGAAAAACTGTGCTTGTCCGAGCTGATATGGATGCCCTTCCGATCCATGAAGAAAATAATCACGAATACAAAAGTAAAACACCAGGAAAGATGCATGCTTGTGGCCACGATGGACATACAAGCATCCTTATGGCTCTCTCTTCCGAATTAAAAACTGCATTTTCGGAATTTGTTCCGAGAGGTCGTGTGCTTCTTTGTTTCCAACCCGCTGAGGAAGGTGGCTCTGGGGCCGATCGGATGATTGCCTCGGGGATTTTAGACCGTTACAAAGTGGATTCTGTATTTGCCCTCCATGTTTGGAATCATATTGATCTCGGGAAAGTCGGAGTTGTGAACGGAACCATGATGGCTTCTGTAGATGAATTCAAAATCACGGTGAAGGGCACCTCTGGCCACGGGGCCATGCCCCAACATACAGTAGATCCTATTGTTGTCGGCTCCTATTTAGTGACTGCCTTACAAACACTAGTATCTCGGAACGTGGATCCCCTAGAGCCTTGTGTGGTGACGGTGGGATCCTTTCATTCAGGAAATGCTTTCAATGTGATTCCGGAAACGGCCACTCTCCATGGAACGGTAAGAACCTATTCCAAATCTGTATATGAAATGATTCCCAAACAAATGGCGGCACTCGTAGAACAAGTTGCTTCTGGATTTGGTGCCAAAATTGAGTTCGAATACAACCGTATCGACAAACCCACAATCAATGATCCTACTATGGCTGATATCGTAAGAACCGCCGCAAAGAATGTTTTAGGAGAGGACTCTCTCACAGAAGAAAATACTCGAACTATGGGTGGGGAAGACTTTTCAGCCTTCCTTATGGAACGACCTGGATGTTATTTTTTTATCGGTTCTAGAAACGAATCCAAAGGCCTTGTGCATCCACACCACAGTTCCTTTTTTGATTTTGATGAAGATGCACTTCCCATCGGCCTTGCTGTCATGAAAGAAGTCATTAAAACCTACCTTTTAAATTCCAAATAAAGAAAATTACTCTTGTCGTTTTTTAGCCTCACTCCATTAGTTAGACATCTAACCATTTTAGAGGATTCAGATGATTTCATTCGAAGAAGTAGACGGAATCGGTTTTATCCGATTGGGAATTAATGACAAGAACAGTTTCTCTAACGAATCGTTTTTGGCCTTAAAAAAAGTAATCCAATCAGCAAAGGAATCTAATTCCAAAGTTATAGTTTTAAAAAGTGATTCACCCGGAACTTTTTCTTTGGGTCTCGACCTAACTACTGTCAGCACTATGGATATGTCAAAAGACCTGGCGCCATTTTTAAGTCTTTTTTATGAAAATTTAAAGGGACTATATACTCTTCCAGTACCTACCATTGCGGAGATTTCAGGCCATGCTCTCGGTTACGGGGCGATGTTAGCTCTTGTTTGCGACTATCGTTTTGTTACAGAAGACATCCGCTTTGGTTTGCCCGAAGTAAAGATCGGAATCCAAGTCCCCTCTTTTATCTATGCACTGATGGGAGAAGCTGTTGGTTATGATACAGCAAAACGTCACGTTTTGTTAGGTGATGCCTTCAAAGCAAAAGAGATGCCAACTTTGTTTGAAGAAATTGTCGCAAACGAAGATGATTTAAAGAAAAAATCTAAGTCCTTACAAACCAAACTTAAAAAGAATTCTCTCTCTGCTATGAAAGATACAAAAGCGGGAATATTGAATGTAAAGAAGGATCTATTGGCACTCATAGAAACAGACATCAAAGCAACCATCCAAAGTATCCAATCCAAAGATGCACAGGAAGGAATTTCTGCTTCGGTGCAAGTGAGAAGGCCTGTCTTTACCTCATAAGAAATTATAAGCTTCTTTCTTTTAGCTTAGCTTTCTTTTTTCTTACGTATGTGTTTGTAAATTTGATCGAGGATAGGATACAAAATATCCTCGTTTTCTTTAGAGATTCCCCAGGTTTGTAAGGACAGAAGTTTTGCCGAAATTGTAACTATTTTTTGGCGAATTTTTTTTCCGTCCTTTGATAACAAAAGAGCCCATTCCCTTCCATCGCTCGGAGAAGGATTTCGTTCCACAAGACCTTCCTTTACCAAACGATTTACGAGTACGGTGCACGTTGGCTTTGTTTTTTCAATGGTTTTAGCAACTTGCGTCATATTGATAGGAACAGAACTTCGCAAAAGAAAGGTTAGGATTTCAAAATGTGATGTAGTAAGGCCAGGGTAACCTAACTTTTCCATCTCCAAACGTACAATTTCTGCGATTTCAGAACTGATCCGATCAAAGTAGCGAACCGAGCGAAAACGTTTAGGAAGTTCTCTAGTCATAAAGAAAGGTTTTTTTAACCAAAGTTCGTTGCTCTTTAAACTTTTAAAGCTTCAATATCGGAAATTTCTTTGGGGATCGATTCCGTTAAGTTAATGGGTGATTTCCCATGAATCAAAATATCATCTTCGATACGAATTCCAATTCCTCGAAATTCTTTGGGGATCGAATCATCCGCTGGATCAAAATACAAACCAGGTTCTACAGTCACCACCTGACCGTCCTTCAGCGGTCTGGATTTGCCTTCTAAGAAATACCTTCCTACATCATGTACATCCATTCCTAGGTAGTGCCCTGTTCTGTGCATGTAGAATCTTCTGTAGGTTCCCTTCTCTATGATTTCGTCCAAACTTCCCTTTAGAAAGCCCATCTCTCGTAAACAATCCGCAAGGAAACGAACTGTTTTTTCATGTACTTCATTGAAAGGAGTTCCGACTACCGAGTTACGAATTGCATTTTTTTGTGCAAAGAGGACAAGTTCATAAACTGTCCTTTGGGCTTCCGTGAATTTTTTTCCGACAGGAAACACTCGGGTTACATCAGCAGTATAATAATTCCATTCGGCACCGGAATCCACAAGAACCAAATCCCCATCCTTTAAAATGTCGTCATTACTTACATAATGGAGAATGCAGGCATTTTTTCCTGCCGCGACAATATGACCATACCCACCACCGATCGATCCATACTTTAAATATTCCTGATCGAGAAGTGCTTCCAATTCATATTCATACATGCCCGGTTTACTTTCTCGCATAATGCGCGTATGGCCCAGTTTTGTAATCTCGGCTGCATTTTTTAAAAGAGAAATTTCTTCTTTGGATTTAGTTAATCTTTCTTCGTGTAAAAAATTTGGGTGTTCAATCCGGTGTGGGCCAAACTTTCCTTCCCGGGCGCGTTCCGAGAGATTGCGACATTCGGTAATCAGTTCTCGGTCTCGGTCTGGATTCTCTCCAAAAAAATAATAGAGAGTGTGGTTTCCAATAAGAATTGCTGGTTTTTCTTTATCCCAGTCAGATAAATCATAAGAAAAATTCAAACCTAACATGGACTTAATTTTTTCCTTCCCTAGTCGAATTCCTGTCCAGATCTCTTTTTCTTTATCTTTAGGTAGACAAAACATTCCCGCCACCTCACTCGTGATGACAAGGATGGAATCTTCTTCTGTGATTCCGGTTAAATAATAAAAGTCAGAGTTTTGTCGGAATTTATACTCCACATCTCGGTTCCTGATTTTATGGCTTGCAGCAAAGAGTAAAAAGACCTCACCCTTTTTTAATTTTTTTTGGATGTTTGTGATCCGACTGCGATACAACTTTCCATTATAATCTTTTGTTTTTTTTTCAGGCAATTTCATGATTTGATGACTTCCTCTAGGGCTTCAAAGATACGGACAGGATTTTGATCCATCATACAACGGAAATGTCCCTCAGGACAAATCCGACCTCCATGTATCCCGCATGGCCTACAACTTAGACCTTGCACTTCCATAATTTTATGTTTATCAGAAAGACTTCCGTAACCAAAAGCGGGAATGGTCGCTCCATATAACATGACAGTGGGTGTATTAAAAGCAGAGGCAAAATGGATAGGACTGGAATCATTAGAAATAATGGCTTTGGAATTTTTCATCCAAACCATCAGTTCTTTTAAGTTTGTTTTGCCGACAAGGGACAAGAGACGAGTGCGCTCCCGAAGTTGTAAAGGTTCTGTTTTCATCAATCGAAAGATTGTATTTTCGATCTCTAAATCGGCTTTGCTACCAATGAGAATGACTGTTTCTTTTCGTTTGCGGAGGATCTGGGTGATAACACTCACAAATTTTTCTTCTGGCATTCGTTTGGTTTCCCAAAGAGAAGATGGTGCAATGAGAATATAACCTTCTTCATTGGATAGGATCTCTTTTTTTTTGGTTAAAAAGGACTCTTCTTCTGCTGGGCCCGGAAATAAATAAGGCCTTCTTTCTCTGCCACCCGGAAAATCATATTCTTCAAATAACAAGGAGAATAGTTTTTCTACTTCGTGTGGGCCTTGTTTGGGTCTTTGTACTGTTCTTGTGTGTAAAAAGGAAAACCCCGATTCTTTATAACCAATACGAATGGGGGCCTTTGTTAAGTAAGAAAGCAAACTCGATCGGAAAGAAAAATGAGCTGAGTATACCTTATTAAAATGTTCCTTTTTTAACAAACCGGCAAAGTGCAAAAAGGCAAACGGATTTTTTTTGATCCGTTTTTTCTCCAGTGGCCAAACTCTTGTTATATCCGGATTGTTATCCAATACGGATTCTGTGCCAGCATTCACGAGTACATGGACTTCTGCACCCGGATGTTCTGTTTTTACCGCATGGAAAAACGAAGTAGATAGGATCAGGTCACCTAAGAAGGCCGTTTGGATGATCAGTATTTTTTCGGGCATCACTCTCTTTCTAGTATCGACACAAAGTTGTTTGTAGCAAGTCCACCTATACTTTGTGCTATTGCCAACCGCTTTTCCGGCCATTCCTCAAAGAACCGACAAAGTTCTACAATTTGTGCCAGGCCCGAGGCACCCACTGGATGGCCCCGTGATTTGAGTCCCCCAGAAGAATTGATGGGAATTTTGCCCTTGGGATGGGTGAGCCCTGCCTTTACTTGAAATAAGGCCTCTCCCCGTTTGAAAAATCCAGCATCCTCAGCACCCACGAGCTCAAAAGGAGTGAATGCATCATGCAATTCCGCAAAACCAATGTCAACTGGACCCACCCCTGCTTCTGCGTATGCTTTGGCAAAGGCAATCTGATTGGCAAGAAAACTAGGCTCTGCAGAAGAAAGAAAGGGGGCGGTTCCCGAACCCATTCCTTTGACAACTATGGAACTCGGATCTTTCGAAAGAACAAGGGCTGCCGATCCATCTGAAAGTGGTGAGATATCATACAAACCTAGGGGACTTGAAATCATGGGTTGTATTTTGTAGTCTTCCCAAGTAAGATTTTTTTTGATATGGGCTCTGGGGTTATGAAGTCCGTTATCATGAAGTTTTTTTGAGATCGCAAAGAGATCTTCTTCTTTGTATCCATAATCAGTTAGATACTTGCGAGTGATCATCGCACCCCCTTGCGCCATCGACATCCCTAAGGCCTTTTGCGAATCAGAAAGGACTGAACCTAACAAAAGGTTACTCTCTTCGCGATTCAGTTGGGACATGAGTTCCGTGGCCACAACTAGACCGTGATCAAATCTACCGCTGAGAATTAAATTCACACCTAATTGGAAAGCTGCTGCTCCAGAAGAGGATGCAGTTTCCATACGAACAGAATATAAATCACGAAGGCCAAGCCGGCTCGGAAGTTTTGCAGACAGATGGTATTCTTTATTATAGGAATCGGGGGAAAAACTGGCATAGATGATAAACTGAATTTTGTGAGATTGAAACTCATGTACAGATTGTTTTGCGGTCGCAAAGGATAAATCTAACTGTGATCCTTTGTGTTTTCCGAATACACTCAATGCGGGATTGTGAATGTAAACTTTCTTCATACGAATAGAGTTTACGCTTGCCTATTCTATGAAAACCAATTATCTTTCCAATTGAACGCAATAAAATGAGGCCACCCAATATGAAGGGAAAGAAAGAAGTAATCGACATTTTAGCGGAAGTTCTCACGGCAGAACTCACAGCCATCAATCAGTATTTTATTCATGCAAAAGTCTGTAAAAACTGGGGGTATTTGGAATTAGCAGAATACCTTCGTAAAGAGTCCATTGAAGAGATGAAACATGCAGATGAAATCATAGAAAGGATCCTTTTTTTTGATGGAATCCCTGATCTCCAAAAGTACTCAAAAATCAATGTAGGTCAAACTGTTCCGGAAATGTTGGATCATGACTTACAATTAGAATATGGAGCTGTGGAAAGACTCAATCGCGGAATCGATATCTGTGTTGCTGCAAAAGACAACGGAACTAGAGAACTTTTAGAGAAAATTCTTGTTTCCGAAGAAGAACACATAGATTGGATCGAAACTCAGAAATCCATAATTGAATCGATTGGTATTCAAAACTACTTGGCTCAGAAATTAGGAGACTCGGAATAAAACCTACTCACCCTACTTACCATGCCATTTGCGGAGAGGGTCTTTCTCCGCTTTTGGAATCCGAATTAAAAACACATCATCTCAAAATTGATAGTTCCAACCGAGGTGGAGTCTTCTTTTCTGGAAAAAAAGAAGACGTAATTGATTTTTCCATCCGCACAAAGTTTGCTTCGCGAATCAACTTACAACTATTACACGACAATGCAGACGACTATGATGAATTTTATACTAAAGCAAGTGAACTTCCTTGGGAAAAATACATTGGTCCCGAAGTCAGTTTCCGAATTGATGCAGAAACTAAAGATAAATTAAGAAATTCTGAATTTACCATGCATCGAATGAAAGATGCTGTCCTCGATAGACTTCGTAGCAAAAAAATTCCCCTTCCTGAAATCGAAAAACGAATGGCAGATATCACGATTGTGGTGAGATCCCATACCGATAGGTTTAGTATCGAACTTTCTTTTTCGGGAGATCCTGTGGGAAGAAGAGGTTATCGTTTGTTTGCCGGCAATGCGCCGGTGCGTGAACCCATAGCCCAAGCAATGTTGGAAATGTCAGGATGGAAAGAAGGAAATACTTTAGTGGATCCTATGTGCGGATCCGGAACCATTCTTATTGAAGCGGCTCTCAGAGAACGCCTGTATGGTGAAATCAATCGGTTTTTATTTGCGGAATCTCCTGTTTTCCAAATCCTATTTCCAACCTATGTGTTTTCTGAACGAAAAAAAGAAAAACCTGAATCACCTCATCTATTTGGTTTTGACGTGGATCCAGAAGCCATTCGTATAGCAAAAGAAAACGCTTATGAGGCTGGTGTGGAAGACTTTGTAAAATTTGAAGTGGGAGATTGTTTAGGACTAAAAAACAATTTTGGAGACAAGGGACATGTTGTCACAAATCCACCGTACGGGGATCGGATTGGAAAACCCATGGAAGATTTACGTGAGATGTACTTTCAATTTGGAAGAGTCATCAAAAACGAATTCGGTGGTTGGAAGTTTACTGTTCTTTCAGCCGATTTTTCGCTTCTCGGAAAGTTTGGTCTCAAAGAAAATTCCCACTTAAGTTTGAAACATGCGAACCTCAAAGCAAAGATTGTGGATTACGAAATCCGTGGAGGGAAATGAATTCCAAAGACGTACTCAGCCGTGTCTTTGAAATCACAAGGGACCCAAGAGATGGTCTTCTTTTCTTAAAGGAATTCCAATCTCTTTCGCCTGAATCGTTTGCGATTCTTTATGCAGACTCTGAAACCATTTTTGATAGTTCAGAAGCCCTCTTCTCGGATTTAAAGTTACTCTACCAGTTGGATTTATTTCCCTTTGTTGTTTTAGAAGTCGATAGTTTCCAGTATTTAAAAGTATTTTTCCCTTTAGAACAAATGAATTCCGAAGGAGAAAGAAGCCTAGGTTTTACCTACCACGTGGTCGACCGTAACCAACCACTAAAAGAGGCAGTGACAGAAAGTATCCGCCAGAAAAAAATTCCTATTTTGCTTTGGGATGATGATTCGGAAAAACTCTCTGCCCTCCTGGATCGGTGCAGGTCAATCCTTCATTCTTCAAAAGTCATTTATGTTTCAATTGATGGTCCTCTAAAAGATCCAATTTCAGGTAAAGTAAAATCCATTTTACAAAGGGATAAGAGTTTCTCTCTACCGGCGGGGATCAGTTTATCCAGGTCACAGGAAGAATTTGTAAATCTTTCAGAAGATTTATTATCCAAAATTGAAGACCCAAAATTTAGTATTGTACTCACATCACCCTTCACTCTCCTTACAGAACTTTTTACAGTTAAAGGAAGCGGAACCCTTGTTAAGCGGAAAAATAAGATAAGAGTCTGCCATTCCACTGATGATGTAGATATGAAGCGAGTATTCCAACTCATCGAAGAATCCTTTGGGAAACCTTTGAAACCAGAATTCTATCAGACAAAATTTGATGTCTTATTTTTAGAAGAATCTTATAGGGCTTGTGCTTGGATGCAAAAAACGGAACACGGATACTTACTTTCTAAATTTGCTGTGAATGGTCTTGCCAGAGGAGCAGGTGTAGGACGCGATATTTGGGACCAAATTCTCGAACACTGCCGTCCCCTATTTTGGCGCAGTAAACCCGACAACAATATCAACAAATGGTATATGTCAGTAGCCCAAGGAATTGAAAAAGATGAAAGTTGGTTTTACTATTGGCTCGGCCTCGACAGGTCACTTATCCCTGCCACCATACAAACGTTAAAAGAACAACCAGAAGATTTTTTTCCAAAATAACAGTTTATGCAAACTAAAAAATCCATACTCGTCTATGATGGGAACTGTAGTTTTTGCACTCGACTGGCAAAATCCATCAGGGAAAAAACAAACGATAAAATAGCCATTGTTTCTTATCATCAACTATCCAAAGCGGAACTAGAATTTCTTCACAAACAACTGACAAACGAACTTTGTGCCGGAGAAGTACAGTTCATTGAAGAAGGAAATCGTTACCCCGGCTTTTTTGCGGTAAGGCAAATCCTTTGGAAAATGGACAAATACAAATACTTGGCCATTCTATTGTATTTGCCACTCATTCCTTTTTTGGGTATGGCCACTATGTTTTTATTGAAACGTTTTCGCTCTAAACTTTAGTAAGCCGTTCCCGATCCAAACGGGAAAGCCCGGTATAAAAATCTTGCCTTGCGACCAGGGCGAGTAAGTTCCCTTCAAGCACTTGGTTTTTAGATTCATCCGTAATGGCAGTTTTTTCAATGAGCTCAAACATTCTTTGGCTATGGCCTTCATCAGCATCCAAATTCACTTGGAAAAACTTTCCTTCCGGCAAAGACATTTCCAATTTTAGTTTTTTGTACGCTTGAGCGATTTGAGAGTATTCTAGTTTCAGAAGGTATTCGTTCGCAGGACCAAGAGCACCGAGACCATAGAAAAAACCTTTTCCAATAATGGATTCCATTTTATCCAAATAAGTCTTTGTTTCTGGGAGCAAGGTATGGTTTGAAAAATCAAAGTTCAGTTTTGTTAAAAACTCGATGAGGATAGAAACATGGGTATCAGCAATTTTCCCTTCGCCTAGTTCTCCCCATATATTTTCCACGAGAACAATCTTTGCATTTTGGTCTCTTGTTTTTGCAGCCACTTGTAAAAACCAATCCACAAAGCCAATGGAAACAAAGTATTCTTGGCTAAGCCATAAAATTAAGTCATTAAAACTCATTGAAATGTTTCGTTCTAATAACCACCGGGAGACTAACACTGGATGAGTTTCCACATCCTTTTTTAAAGTTTCTATTAAATTCATAAGTTTCGATCCTTTGCATATTGATAACGAAAATGATGATTGTATTCTTCAAATCCCAATTCCAAACAATGGTTTATAAGTTCGGAATAAGTTTTTCCAGAGTTTCCCCATAACAAGGGCAAGGTGGAGTAAATGGATGAAAATCCGGGAGTGGCATTGACTTCCAGAAGATAAGGTTGTTCTTTCTCTAATTTAAAATCCAATCGAATGTAACCGGAACTACCCAAAAGCTCTGCTATTTTTAAAGAATAAGACTGGAGCGAATCGGATAACTCACCTGGCACCTGGAAGTCCAAGGATTCTACAAAACTTTCTTTGGATTTGACGAGGTCACTATACACGGAACCTGGATAGTCTACAAAGGCTGGTGGTATGGCCTGGTAATTTCCTTGGTTTCCAAGAACGGCAATGGTCAGTTCTCGACCTGACAGGTAAGTTTCAGCCAGTAAACTTGGATATATTTTTAAAAGTGGTGACGAAACCACATCCCAATCCTCGATCTTCTCGATTCGGTTTTTTTCTCCAATGCCAAGGCTCGAACCTTCCCCGTTGGGTTTTAGGAATAAAGGAAATGGGATTTTGGGAATATCGTTTGGATTTCGGATGAGCTGCGAATCCGCTGTGGGAATTCCAAAAGATTTTAGAAATAATTTAGTTTTGTATTTATCGAGAGTTAAGGTTTGTACCGAAGCCGAACTTCCCGTATGCGGAATTGCCAAATATTCGCATAACGCTGGTATGTAGGCCTCTCTATTAGGGGAATGGTATCCTTCGACCAGATTCCAGACAATCCAGTTTTTTCTATCGTTTGGTGGGATGTTGGAAAGAACTGAGGCAATTTCTGTGGGATGTGATAAAATCGCAACATCGTATCCAAGTTTCTGAACCGTATCTTCCATAGATTGAATGGTAACTTCCGATTCCCATTCTTGGCAAAGTTCTGGAGTTTTCTCATCATAGAGATCGCAAGCCAAAATCACAGTGCGTTTCATAATCCCAGTTTCTCCCAATCCAGTTCGCTGATGATGGGATAATAGGATTCTCTGTCAGAACCCACAGGTTCAAAGGATAGGTGAATTTTTTTTGTAACGGCAGACCGGAAGGCATGCTGGCGGGTTTTGGGATAGTATCCTAAATACCAATTGGGAGCGATTGTAATTTTTCCGCCACCACCAGGCAAATCATTCACAAATTGAGGAATCCCCATTCCTCCAATTTTTCCACGCATGTATTCTACAATTTCAATTCCACGGGCAAGTGGTGTTCGAAAACCCCTGGAACCAGGAATGAGTTCTGGATCATAAAGGTAATAAGCACGAACCCTCATCTCTAATAATTTTTTATGAAGTGTAAGCATTACTTCTTCATTGTCATTAATTCCTTTCAAAAGCACAGATTGGTTTCCCACTGAAACTCCTGCTTTTAACAAACGAAGGATGGCTTCTTTAGCTTCTTTTGTACATTCTTTGGGATGGTTGAACTGAGTGTTACAAAAAATGGATAGATTTTCATCATTATAGGTTTCTATGATTTTACACAAACTTTCTGTTATGCGAAAAGGCAAGGTGACAGGATTTCTAGTGCCAAGCCTACATATTTTTACATGAGGGATGGAATGGAGCTCCGACAAAATCCACTCCAATCGGGAATCTGCTAAATTCAGAGGATCTCCCCCGCTAATCACAACATCTTCAATTTCTTTATGGTTACGAATGTAATCGAAGGCTTTTTCTAAATCTCCCTTTTCCATACGTTCTTCATTGGACGATACCTTACGACCGCGCATACAATGACGGCAGTACACACTACAAGAATGGTTGGAAAATAAAAGTACCCGATTGGGATACATATGTGTAAGTCCACGAACAGGACTTAGGCGTTCTTCATCCAAAGGGTCTGCACTTTCTTCCAAAGAGAGTACTGCTTCTTCCGACCTAGGTACGATCATCCTTCGAACGGGGCAATTGGGATCAAGAGGGTCTGAGAGGGATAAATAATATGGTGTCGTAGAGACATGTAAGCGGATGGTCTCACGAATTCCAATTTCTTCAGATTCAGTAAGTACAAAATATTTAGATAAGTCTTCCCCTTTGACTCTGTTTTGCAACTGTGAGGTTGGATCCGTCCAATTTGTCCGGGAAAACAACTCACTACGTGCCCTAAGAACTTCTGATAAACTGCTTTGCACGAGCATAACTTCCAATTCCTTACTTGCCAAGACACCGCCAAATTCTTTTCTGGTGGTAATGCAAGAAAACCGCCTGGGGGAAATCCGCATGGTCGCCTTCGATGTCGACGGGACCTTATTTTCCTCAGAATCCATAATCTTTAAGACCTATGTGCAGGCAATCGAAGAGTTTGCAAGCAAGACGGGAAAAATCACGTCCTTACCAAGTCATGACCAGATTATGAATGAAATTGGAAAACCAGTCAGGACCATTTTTGCCAATCTCTTGCCTGACCTTCCCGAATCCGAACGCGATCTGATTTCTGGAAGAGTTCTAGACCTTCTCTGCGATGCCATCCGAAGTGGTGGCGGGGATTTCTACGCTGGGGTTGGGTCTACCATCCATTATCTAAAAGAAAAGGGATACACCATCACCTGTGCTTCCAATGGAAGAAAAGCTTATATTGAAACGGTTTTGGACACAGCAGGAGTTTTACAATACTTCGAACCAATCGTTGTCATCAACCAAGACACAATCCATACGAAAGGGGAAATCCTTGCCGAATATGTTCGTAAATACAATTTGGAACCAAGTTCCATTGCGATGATTGGCGACAGACATAGCGATTGGGAAGCCGCTAGGCAGACTGGTTGCCCTTTCGGATTTTGCACCTATGGCCACGGCCTTCCCGGTGAAATTCCCGATTTTGAATGGAAATTTGACGATTTACCAACTCTAAAACAGTTTTTTTAAACCCTCTTTTTGTTCTTTCTCCGACATTTATAGTGTGGCGGTACTTCCCCAAATCCAAGAAGACAAGTGGAAATCTTTACGCTATTTGCTTGGCGGAATTTTTCTTGTACTCGTTCTCATTGAAAAGTCTATGGGGTTTGATCCGAAAGCAGGTGGAAATTTCTTTCCAAAACAAGGATTTCGTAACATCGGGAAGTCCCAAGAAAAATCTAAATTTGCGGAAGCCACAGACCCTTTTGCCAAAGAGAACTGGGAAGATGATTTGAATTGGGAAGAAGAAGTCCTCACACAAACCTTTCCTGATTCTGAACCAAAATCAAAACTGCGTCAAAAATTAATAGATGAAACCATTCCTGAGATCACTCTTCCCGAGGATAGATTCCCGGGCGCCGGCAAACGCCTGCAAGCGGATGCGGGTTACCTTCCCGTATATTTTTTAAAGTTTTACGGTACCGGGAAAAACAGCCAATCGCAACTAGTAAAACTATCCAGAGAATTTCCTGGTGGAGACCCCATCCCCTTTTTATTCCAAGAACTCACCAAAGGTCCGAATCCAGAAGAAAAAGGAAAAGGTGTCCTTTCTGCTCTATCCAAACGAATCCGAATGGAGCCAAATTACCGATTGGAAAACGGGATTCTTCATATCTCTGTCTCTGAAGACATCAATTATGGCGGGAGTATGGAAATCTTAAAAGATCGCTTGGACCAAATCATTTTTACTATGGTTGGTAATTTTGGGATTAAAGCTGTGGTTCTTTACTCTAATGGAGAAAGAATTCGAACTTTAGGAAGTGATGGTTTGACGATTCCAGAGGTTCTTGCCAAATCCCAACGAAAGGTAATCATTTTTTAATTTAGTAAATGGTTTACAGATCCTAGATTTGCTGTATTCTGATTTCTGGTTCGCTCATGCGTAGGCATACATTCAAAAGGTATTTTTTTGTATTTCGTAAAATGTTTTTACGAACCTACCATCCCAGTTTCACATCCACCAATATCTCTGACATTGGGTCTTCTTTACAGATTTTTAGCGTGATGACGGCCTTCACCTCGATCATCTCTCTCCTTTTTGTGGATTCTCTTGTGAGAACCAAGGAGGCAAGTTTCTGGATTGCTTTTTTTAGGATCTCTTCCCTTGCGATCTGTTTCTTTGTTTATCTCTTTGGTAGAAAAAGGGTTAAGTTATACCAAAAACATATCTATGGAATCACAAGTCTAGTACTCATAGGGCTTATACTACTCTACATACCAATGATGGTGTATGACAAACCTAACCATGCGTATTATTTGTTTGGTTCGGCCATTGTCATTGCCAGTGCTTCGATCCTTTTATGGATTGAACCATTTCGGATTTTGTTACTTTCTACTTTATACATTGCAGTTTTTATTCCTTTGCATTTGAACTTCTCTCGAAGCCAAGGGTTTGATCGATTTGTTTTCTACCAAGATGTGCTCATTGTTTCGTTTTTACTTGCTTTTGGATTTGTGGCAAACCTTCTCATTAACTACTGGCGCTTCGAAGAATACAGAGTCAAAGCGAGACTTCGCATCACGGTGGGAAAGTTACTTCGTATCAATCAAAAGATCGAAGATTTGTCTCGAGTGGATTCAATGACAGAGCTATTTAACAGACGTCATTTGTTAGAACAATTTGATCTCTATAAAAAAAGATCTAACCGTGAAGGCTTCATCATCGGACTTGTGATTTTGGACCTAGACCGTCTAAAAGCGATTAATGATAAATATGGCCACAAACAAGGAGACCTTGCGATCCAAGCTTTTGCCAAAACGGTAAAGTCTAGGACAAGGATTACAGACATCGCAGCAAGGATTGGTGGAGATGAGTTTTGTCTACTTGTTTCACCTATCGATAAGGAAGGTTTACAAGTTCTGGCTGAGTCCATTCGAGAGAAATTGGAACGTTTGCAAATCCCAATCCACAACCAACCGGGGGAATCTCTTACTTTAACGGTCTCCATTGGAGCGACACTCTTTCGTCCCGAAGATGACCCCAGTTTTGACGAACTCTATCACAAAATTGATACCGCCCTCTACACCTCAAAGAATGAGGGAAGAAACCGAATCACCCTCATCGAATCATAAAAAAAAGATCGACATGTTTTGCGAATTTTAATACCGTTGAAATTGAGACTGATTCTCAGTTTATGTCCATTACGGATAAGGTGTAAAATTTCGAAAGATGGGGGGAACACCCCATCTTTTTTTTTTACTGAAAACCTACTGGGAAAGGAATTGGAAACTCAATCCACTCCTACTTGGTTGCAATCGTATTCTTCCTCATAAAGTAGATTCCGCCGAACTGGTTGGAACCCACCTTCCTTCAAGAATTTCCGTGCTTCCTTTTCTGTTTTGAGTCCAAAAGAACGAAGTACATTCTCTTCGATCACCACAGAAGAAATATCATCGGCTCCCGAATACAAAGCTAGTTGCCCCACTCCCTTTCCAAGAACCATCACAGAAGTTTCAATGTGTTTGATGTTATCTAGAAAGATTCTACAGATTCCCAGTACCTTGAGGTATTCATGAGTCGGAACGGATCTTACTTTAAAACGTTTGGTTTGTGGTTGGAAGGTCCAAGGGATAAAAGATAAAAATCCACCTGTGCGGTCTTGGAGGTCGCGAACCACACTTAAGTGTTCTATTACTTCTTCTTCTGTTTCTTCGGATCCAAAAACAACGTTCGCAGATCCAAGAAGTCCCACTTCATGGCAAGTTTCCATAGCTCGAACCCATTCAGATACAGTGGCTTTTTTAGGTGATATAATTTGGCGCATTCTTTCTGTTAGAATTTCTGCACCAGCACCGGGAACGGAGTCAAGGCCGGCCTCTTTCAAAATCAAAAGTACTTCACGTAATGGTTTTTTTGTGATGGTTTCTAAGTTGATCACTTCCACCGGTGAAAATGCTCGAATGTGCATTTTGGGGTATTTTGTTTTTACTGTCCGGATTACATCTAAGTAGTAATCAAAAGGAAGTTCGGGATATACCCCCCCTTGCAGGAACATTTGGTCTGCTCCCTCTTCCACGGCGTAGTCCATTTTTTGTAAGATATCTTCTTTGGAGAGAACGTAACCTTTTCCATTCCCAATTTCATCCATAAAGGAACAAAAACTGCATTCTACATTGCAATAGTTTGTATAATTCACAACCCGGAACATAGTGTAACTGGCCTCTGTATGGGGCCTTACCTTTTCGCGTAAATACCGGGCCACCATTTGGATCTTTAAAAAATCACCGTACTTATAGAGGACAAGAGCCTCCTCTGGGGAGATACGTTTGCCTTGAATTGCGTCCAAAAGGACGGAATCAGCAGGGTCGCTCGGGCTAAGGGAAAAAGAAGCTAAATTCATGATCTCTACCTACTTGGACAGGAAATCTGCTTACAGATCCCTGTAAAAACCGAATTTTCCTGGACATTCATTTTTCTATACAAATCCTAGGAAATACCAAACACCTTAAGGGCATAAACATAAATGGATATCGGAAGAATCATCTTTCACCTATTATTCACAGCTTTTTTCGTCGTGGCAAACGTTGTGTTTGTCCGCGCAATCCTTTACAGGCTCGGACTGATCTTCAACGGTCGTCCTGCATTCTTCAATGAGGATGCAAAAAAGAACCTAAATATCGGATTCCGCTTAAAGAGCTTTCTTATTAACGTCGTCCTCCAAAAGAAAAATTTCCGGGAACCTGTACGTGGAATTATGCACGCATTTGTATTCTACGGATTCCTAGTGTACACCATCCATACAACAAGCCAAATGGTTGCCGGTATTTTCGGTTATGCAATGGACGACCCTTACAAGTTTGCACTTCCCAATTTCCTTTTTGGTGAGGCAGCAAATCATATTTACGAACAAGCAGTCAATTATGTATCCATCCTCGTTTTAACCGGTCTCGGTTTTTTCGCTTGGAGACGTTGGATCAAAAAAGCAAAAGGTTTGGATGTTCACTCACCAGCTTCTGCGATTGTGATCAGTATGATTGCAACCCTTATGGTCACCACCTTACTTGGGAATGGTGCAAAGACAGTTGCTGCCACTTACTTTACTCATGCAGGACTGATTGATGGAGCCATTGGAAAACTTTGGGAATCTATCGGTGTTGCCAATTCCAATGCGGACACTGTGTTCCAAATTATGTGGTGGGGCCATATCATTACTGTGTTCTCGTTTATGTTGTATGTTCCTACATCAAAACACGCTCACTTAATATTTGCTCCTTTTAACTACTTCCTGGCAACAGACACTCCTAAAGGCCAACTTTCTAAACTCAACTTAGACGATGAAAACGCAGTTTGGGGATCCAACCGAGTGGAAGATTTCCCTTGGCCAAACCTACTCGACGGTATGTCTTGTATTGAATGTGGTCGATGCCAAGTAGAATGTCCGGCTAACCGTACAGGAAAAGTTTTAAATCCAAAAGCAATCATTGTAGAACTCAAACACCAAATGTTGGAGAAGATGCCAGAAGTGGCTGCTGCACGTGCGGGTAAAACTCCAGAAGAAGGAGCAGAAGCTGTTGCTGCTTTAGAAACAGGTGTGATCAACTCTCACGAAGGTTTAAGCGAAGAAGCACTTTGGGGATGTACTACTTGTTATGCGTGCGTAGAAGCATGTCCAGTAGGAAACAACCAAGTCAATGCGATCATTGAAATGCGACGTCACTTAGTTCTTGCGGAATCTAAAATGAGTCCAGAACTTCAAAAAGCCTTTACAAACATGGAAAACAACTCGAATCCATGGGGTGTGGGAGCTCATACAAGAGCAGACTGGGCACAAGGTTTGAATGTAAAAGTTCTTTCAGAAGCCGAAGACAAAAACGTAGACGTACTCTATTGGGTAGGTTGCGCGGGTGCTTTTGATGAAAGAAACAAAAAGATCTCTCGTGATTTTGTCAAGATTATGCAAAAAGCAGATGTTAACTTTGGTATCCTTGGAACAGAAGAAGGATGTTCGGGAGACTCGGCTCGCCGTGGCGGTAACGAATATCTCTACCAAACATTAGCACAAACCAACGTGGATACAATCAATGGTTACGGAATCAAAAAAATTGTAACTGCTTGTCCACACTGCTACAATACAATCAAAAACGAATATCCTCAGTTTGGCGGAAACTTTGAAGTCATCCACCACTCCGAATACATCAACCAACTTTCCAAAGAAGGTAAAATTGATGTAAAAGTGGCAGATGATGCAAACACAGGAAAATATACTTACCACGACTCTTGTTACATCGGTCGTTATAACAACAATTACGATAACCCTCGTGATGTTGTGAAAAAAGTATCCGGTGGAAAAATCGAAGAGGCTGTCGACCATCATTCCAAAGGACTTTGTTGTGGTGCGGGTGGAGCACAGTATTGGATGGAAGAACACGTAGATGAATCCAATCCAGAAAGTATGCGTGTGAACAGCAAACGTACAGGACAACTCCTGGATACGGGTGCTACAACCATCGCTACAGCATGCCCATTCTGTATCACTATGATTACAGATGGAGTCAAAGCTGCAGAGAAAATTGATTCCGTTAAAGTAAAAGACATTGCGGAGCTTGTAGCCGAGAATATCGACTAACAAGTTAACTAGCGAGGAAAGAATGAACCCTCAGAATTTCCTCGCTTTTCTTTCTATGTTGCAATTAAGAAGGTGGAAACAAACTTCCACCTTTTTGATTCGGATTTCAACAATTCTAAATCCCAAAATTATTTCTTTTTTTCTCATCTTTTGTTTCTCTCTTTCCTCCATTCAATCAGAGCCAAAACAACAGAGGATCCAACCGCCGGAAGGTGATGGTATTACCATTGTTGTTGAAAAAGGACAAACTTTAAGTATCATCTCCAAAACTTATTTGGATGATCCGAGAAAATGGAAGGAACTCCTGAAATCCAACCAAATCGACAATCCAAATCTAATCATCCCTGGAATGAAGTTGTGGATTCCTAAAAGTTTAGGGAAAAAACCGTTAGCGGACATCCAAAGATATACAGGAAAAACGGAGGTACTTAGAGTTTCTCAAAAACAATCGGATTGGTCAGGAGCCACTATCGGTGAGGGTCTTTATGCAAAAGACGAAGTGCGAACCTTCAAAGAGTCAGAAGCACAATTCCTTTTGCTTTCAGGATCTAGATTTGAAATCACAGAAAATAGCCATATCATTATGGAAAAAGGGAAATCGGATACCGAACCCGATGAACTTTATCTTCGTAAGGGGAGAATTCGTTCCCTCATCCAAAAAAAGCCCTCATCTAACCAACGTATGTTCCTCTTGAGAACGGATGCAGCTGTTTCTGAAGTTAAAGGTACAGACTTCATTACAGAAGTAGATGAACAGGGAAATACAACTCTAAGTTGTTATGAAGGATTAGTCGCTGTCAGCGCCCAAAATGTGACTGTGAATGTGGCTTCAGGATTTGCCACATTTGTTGAAAAAGGTAAACCGCCTTTAAAACCATTTGCCGTACCAGATCCACCGAAGCCAAAAGAAGAATGAAAACTTCATTTAAAATCTTAGTCTATAAATTCCTGTTATGTGGAATCGCATTCCCAATCTTTTCAGAATCAAAAACAATTCATTTTACTTTAGAGCCAGAGCGAAACGATATCATTCAATATGAATTCGAATTATGGAAAGGAAGGTCTCTTGATTTAGAAATTCCTTTTCGAGTGGTTTCCCATCCTGGGAAAATCCAACTTTATATTCCGGATGGGTATGAATACTTTCGAATCCGTGCCGTTGCCAAACGCCAAGTACGTGGATTTTGGACTGATTTGATTGCAGTGAATTCCTTTGGGAAAAACAAACCAAAAGAAACTACAAAAGTGGTCTCCCGTAAACCCACTAAAACTGATGTATTGATTCAGATCTCTTCAAAAGAAGGAACAAATCATTTCTTTCTAACGGAAAGTAAAATTCAAGTCATGCCAGTGACCAAAGAAACGATTAAGACTTCCGTTCGGTATCGTCTTAACGGTGGTCCCTGGAAGGTGACACAAATTCCGGAGCTCTCATTTACCAAAGATGGGGATTACCGATTGGAATACCAAGTGACCAACGAACTCGGTATCTCTGATTCTATGCAGGTCTGGGAATTCAGCGTGGACAATACACCACCTAATACGAAAATTCTGTGGGAACCAGAAACATACAAAAACAAAGGTCAAAGTTATATATCACCTAATACAAGTCTTAAACTCCAATCTTTTGACTTAGGATGCGGAGTTGATACCATTCGTTTTCGTAGCTCCTGTGGCTCAAGTGCCATTACTGAATGGTTTCTCTGGGATTCGAAGAATTCTTGGACAGAGTTAATTAAATCTTGTTCTAAAGATTTGGAAGTTGAAATTTCTGCCACCGACAGGTTGGGAAATGAAGAAATTCCAAAAAGAATCGTTGTGAAACAGCTGAAACAGGATAACTAATCCGTGCGCTATGTTAGTTGGTTTCTGGAATTGTATGGAAACTTTTTATTTGTAATCAAAACCAAATCCTTTCTTAAATTATTTCTATCGATTATCACCTTTCTTATTCTTCCCTATTTCCTACTTGTTTCTTCCATGAATTATTCTCAGTATAAGGAAGCGCTGGACTGGAATCAAAGGTTTCAATTGATCCGAATCCAACTCCTTGCGATTGATTTAGAAAATCAAATCCGGGAACAAATCAACTTAGATTTTGTTGAAAAAAAAACGATAGGGATCCTTTCTCCCGCAGACCTCAATAGAGTGAGTAAAAACTGTAACCCCGTAACAAATCACCCGCAAGAATTATCAGAATTAACTCTCGTAAGTTGCAATTTAGATTCAGATAAAAAATCCTATTTTCTAGTTTTCGATGGAAAACGGATTTCTATTCATTCCACCAAATTTTTGGAAGATTCGCTCCTAGACTCCCCATTCAGTGATCCCAATGAAGGACTCTTTGTCCTTAATAGTGATGGGAGGTTTGGAATTTCAGGATTTATTGAGGATGATTTTTTAGTCTCAGATTTTTGGAGATCTGATGTCCAATCGTCACTTCAAATTCGTTCCAACTTACCGACTCTGCATGAGACAAGAAAAGAAGAAATGGATTATTTTGTGGTTAGTTTTCCAATGTATAACCTTCCTCTTCAATTATTCATCGTTAGCCCAAAAGAATTAGTTTTGGTTCCCATTAAAGATTCATTAAAAAAGAATATTCTTATTTCCTTGTCTTTATTAGTATTATCATTCGTATTCTCCACGGTAATCTCACTTAGAGAAATTGAATCTAAACAAAAATTGAGACTTCTTTTACAGGAGTTTCCTCATGCGGCAATCCTTTTTGATCCTAAAGGGAAAATACTATTAGAGAATCTAGAGATCGAATCAAAACTTTTGGTAACAGAACTGTATCGGGACCAACTTTCAATTAAAGAATGGATCGAAAAGGAAGTAAGTTCTTTCTTAAAAGGTGTTTCTAAGATTCAAAATGACAAAAGCAAACTGAGGAAGGAAGAATCAGAATTTTATTCAGCCGATGGTTCCGTTTATCTTTTAGAAATTACCTACCAACTTTGGTATTTGGAACAAAAATATCGGTTCGCCACTGGGGCCCTTGTTTTAGTCCAAAACGTCACAAAAAAACGCCTGGAATTTGAAAAGGAAATGGAATATGCGAAGGATTTACAAAAAAAATACCTTCCTAATAAAATCATCATTCTTCCTCATTTGGACTATGAAGTATTGTACAAACCTCTTATCCAAGTGGGCGGTGATTACTACGACTATATTGATTTAGGGAACAACAGATCTATTTTTGCCATAGGTGATGTCATCGGTCATGGCGTTAAAGCCGCCATGATGATGACTGTGCTCCGTGTACTTTTTCACCAAATTGTCAAAACTGAATCCGATCCGAAATTGATCCTTAGTAGAATGAATGAAGGGGTTTCCACTAATTTTCCAGATCCTTATGCTTTTGTCCCCTTTATCTTTTTGTTATTTGATTTCAATAAGAAGACAGTCCAGTACGGGAACGCAGGTCATCCAGGAATGTTATACCAATCCAATTCAGAGATGAGATGTCCTGAAAAATTAAATCCAATGTTTGGAATGATCCAAAGTATGGAACCAAAGATTTTAGAATTCCCGATCGTCAAAGGAGACAGATTTTATCTTTTTACTGATGGACTAAAAGATGTAGAAAATTCTAAACAGGAAAAGTTATGGGAAAAAGAACTTATCCAATTTTTTTCCTCAATGGGGACAAAACATATGTCCCTTATTAAACAAGAGTTAGAGTTAAAAATCAGTTCCTATAACGAAGGAATTCCCTTCCTCGATGATATCACATGGATTGGGATAGAAGTAATCTAAACTAATCTTCTAAAGGAGGGTTGTCTAAAAGTTCTATCCCTTCATTATTCTTGTGAAAGTAATTCATATCCCATTCAGTATCGAAAAGAAGAGCCATATTTCCAAAAAGATCTTCTACCAAATTTGCGTTTGATGGAATTTTTGACCTGTCTTCTTTTTTCACCCAACGAGAGATTCCATAAGGAAGGATATGTATAGAAGTTTCTGCGCCATATTCATCTTTTAAACGACGTTGAAAAACTTCAAACTGTAGTTTTCCCATAGCCCCGATGATGGGTACACCACCACCAATTGTTCGCGAAGTGAAAAGATGAAGGATACCTTCTTCTGCTAATTGGTCGAGGCCTTTCTTAAAGGACTTCAATTGTAATGTGTCCTTACAAGAAATGGTCGCAAAAAGTTCTGGTGCAAAACTAGGTAGAGGACGTAAAGGAGGTGTATTTCCCGTAGACAATACATCTCCAATTTTATAGGTTCCTGGATTGACTAGTCCGATAATATCCCCCGGATAGGCAGTATCCACGGTATTTCTGTCTTGCCCAAAGAAGGCAAAACTGGAGGAGAGTTTCACCGGTTTGTCTAAGCGGTTATGATTTACGTTTAATCCACGCTCAAAGACACCCGAACAGATTCGAAGGAAAGCAATTCGATCTCGGTGCGCCTTATTCATGTTAGCTTGCACTTTGAAAACAAAAGCACTGAACGGTGCATTGATGGGATCTAAATAATTTCCATCACGGAGAGGAATGTGGTCAGGGCCCGGAGCCAATTCCAGAAATTTATTTAAAAAAAGTTCAATCCCGAAGTTATTTACCGCAGAACCAAAGTAAACTGGTGTTTCCTTACCCAATAGAAACATATTTTTGTCTACTTTTCCGATACCATTTTCGACCAGATCAATTTGTTCTCTAAAAGCAGTAACAATTTCTTCATCAAATTGTTCATCAAGACTCGGATCATTAGGACCTGCCATACGAAAGACAGCTTTTTGTTTTCCACCGGGTGTCCGATCGAACAAATACAATTGTTGGTCACGTAGATCATACACTCCCTTAAAATCAAAACCAGTTCCAAGAGGCCACACATCCGGTACTGCTTTGATTCCAAGCACCTTTTCGATTTCGTCTAAAAGAGCATACAGATCCTTGGTCGGTCTGTCCATTTTGTTGATAAAGGTAATGATGGGAATGCCCCGGTCCCGACAAACGCGGAATAGTTTGATGGTTTGGGGTTCGACCCCTTTACCAGCATCCAGCACCATTACAGCCGTGTCCGCAGCCATAAGTGTTCGGTAAGTGTCCTCCGAAAAGTCCTCGTGACCTGGGGTGTCCAGAAGATTTAAGATGCTATTTTTGTATTCAAACTGGAGGGCAGCCGAGGTAATCGAAATCCCTCTTTCTTTCTCCATCGCCATCCAATCGGAGGTAGCCGACTTCCCTTCCTTTTTAGCCTTTACCGCACCGGCAAGTTGAATCGCACCTCCGTAAAGCAGGAGCTTTTCAGTGAGTGTAGTTTTCCCCGCATCTGGGTGAGCAATGATGGCAAAGGTCTTTCGGCGGCGGACTTCTCTTTCTATGAGTTCGGGAGACATAACTTGGGTTCCATGCTGTCTAAATTTAAGATTCTGTCGAGAATAAAGAGAAAACCACATTCCGAATCCTAAGGAATGGGTTGACTTACAGATTATGTCCCATTAGATTGGGGTTGGAGGGAAGTGTCTTTGAGAAAGTTACTATCGTTTTTCTTTCTATTGGTGAGCACACAAATTTTCCCTCTGGACTTTCCCAACTTTTCCTTGGGTGAAGAGAATGCCAAGGAAGAATTCAAACGAGGCCTGACCTATAAAAATTTAAGAGAATACTCTGCGGCGAAAGAACGTTTTCAAAAGGCAGTAAATTTAAAAAAAGATTTCCATCTTGCACGGTTGGAACTTGCTAACAACTACTACTTGTTAGGTGAGTGGGAAGAAGCATTAGATGAACTAGAAATTCTCGCCTCCAAAGCCAAAAATGATCTTTTAATAATCAATAAAATAGAAGCGCTTCGGCTTGCCATTGCGGGCGGTGTTACCGATAAAGAAAAAATTTATTTCAAAACCATTGAAGGAGATTCTATTCGCGGTTACCGCTTTCGTAATCCAGTGGACATTACCTTTGACGAAGATGGAAATTTCTATGTGGCAGGTTTTGACACTTCTAATATCATTAAATTCAATGCAGCAGGATCTCCGCTTTCGAATTGGCGCGGAGGAATTACAAGAAAACTTGATCGGCCCGTTTCTTTAGCCTATTATAATCAAAAAATTTATGTGGCTGATTTTGCACGTGATGAAGTACTACTCTTTGACCTATCAGGAAGTTTTATATCCTCACTTGGTGGTCCAGGAAAAGGACAAGGTCAGTTTCGAGGTCCCTCTTCTCTTTATATTGATTCCAACGGTAATCTTTTTGTGGCTGATTCCGGGAATTCTAGAATTCAAAAATTTAACTCCAATGGAAAATTTATTTTAGAGTTTCAAGGTTCGGGAAGTTCCAAATTGGGTAATCCTTCGGGGCTGACCGTCCATGATGGAAAGATTTACGTTGTGGATAAAGAGAACCTTCGTGTGGTTATTTTTGATGGTGACGGTAATACAATAAACACAATCGAAAAACCAGAATGGAAAAAACCAAGAAGTATCCGTATTCTAGACAATCAGATTTTTTTAACAGACGAAATTACTGGCATTTGGACTTATTCTTTGTTACACGGCGAGTGGAAACAACTCAGTAAGTTTCGCGATAAAAAGGGTGTGTATCGAGTTTTGTTTCGCCCCTTTGCGACAAATATGGATACTACCGGAAGTTTGTATTTTGTAGATTTCGGAAAACACCGGATTGATATATTTTCACAGAAAAATCTCCTACTCTCTGACCTAGATCTAAAAATTGAATCTATTGATACGTCTGGATTTCCAGACATTCATATTTATACACGTGTTCGTAATCGTGCCGGTAAAGAGATTGTGGGAATTGATCGGTTGAGTTTTCGTATTTTTGAAAATGACAATATGACACCTCTTTTTTCCTTAGCAAACAAAAACAAGCTGAATGACAAACTAACGGTTGCTATGGTATACGAAAACAGTGATGGTTTAAAAAAAGCCAAATTATCTCTAGAAGATGGCCTTTTTCCTTTTTTTCGCTCTCTTAGAGATACTGATAAAATATCTCTCTACCGTGCTGGGAAGGATAGCAATTTGATTCTTTCGGAAACCGTCTCCTTACGTGAAATTCTGGCTAAAATTAGGGATAGTGTTTCGGAAGAAAAATTCAATTTTGGAAAAGCAAGCATTGCCGCCTTACAGAAATTATCCTTAGAGACAGGCCCCAAAGCCCTTGTGTATTTAGTTTCTGGAGAAAGTAGAGAAGATAGCTTCTACCAATACCAAAAGTCGCGCATTGTTGCCTTTGCTAAAGCACATTCCATTCCAATCTACGTTCTGACTGTGAATCCAAATCCTGCATACGAAGAATCCTGGTCTGATATGACTGGACCAACAAATGGTCGTTACATAGTTCTTGATGGCGAAGGAGAGGAAAGAGATTTATATAAAAAATTGAAACTTCATACAGACTACCGCTACATTCTTTCCTACAAGACAGATACAAATCCTGAACTGATCAATCGATATATCAAGTTAGCCATTGGTGTGGAACACAGGGGCGTGAAAGGTCGAGATGAAGGAGGATACTTTGTTCCAGAACCTCGTTAAACCTACTTTTTTAATCCTATATATAACTGCTTTATTAGTATCGGTTTCTTTTTTAAACGCTGAGACTACTACTTTAGAAGATATTACCGACGGAAAACGATACCAATCAGAAAACAATTGTAGAAAGGCAATTCAATTGTATCAATCTGCGCTTCAAAAGAACCGCAACTCAATCGATGCAAAGTTAGGAGTAGCAGATTGTAGCTTTCGATTAGGTGCCTTCAGAGAAAGTAAGAAATTTTATCTCGAAATCCTAGAACGAGAACCGAAACATATTCCTGGTGTTATTGGTTTATCTGAAATTTATTTACGTGATTCTGATTTTGCCGCAATAGCAAAGTTGATAGACCCCTTACTCGTAGAATTTCCAAATCATAGTGGTTTAAGAATTACAGAAGCAAAATCCTTGCAAAAACAAGGAAAACTGGATTCTGCCATTTATAAAATCAAAACATTGGCAACTCGACTCGATGAGCCGGCTGATTTATTGTTAATGTTAGCTGAACTTTATTTTACTAAACAAAATTATAATGATGCTTATAATGCAATCGATTCTTACTCAAAAAAGGAACCAAATGATGCGGACGGATTTGCATTTAAAGCCAAAGTTCTTTTATACCAAAACTACTTTTATCCCAATCAATTGAAGGCGGTACTTCCTCTTGTGGAAGACGCACTTCAAAATTCCATCAACTTAGATCCGAAAGGAGAGCAGGCGAGATTCTTTTCCGTTTATCATGATATCATTCTCGCAAACCAAACTGCTGATAAAGAAATTAAAAAAAGAGCCTTCCGATCTATATACGAATTAGCCAGAGAATTTCCAGAAAACCAACTCTATCATAGTCTGGAAGCAAACTTGGCTTGGGAACTTGGAGAAACAAAATTTGCCACTTACCACTACCGAAGGGCTTTGCAGTTAGACGACTTAGATGAGATTTTGCGTTTTGAAGCGGAAGAATATACGATTGCTTCAGAAAAGGAAGAATCTAAGTTACGTAGAGAATTAGGAGATTACAGAAGAGATCGTTTTTATTCAGAAAAACACTCATTATACCATAAAAGCTCTTTATTTCATTTAAAACGGGCCAAAGATCTTAGCCCACAGACGCCAGTTATCCGAAAGGAACTATTAGAATTTTATAACCAAACTGGTGAGGCAGTTAAATATACAAATTTATTACTTCGCCTAAGAGAAGAAGATCCAAATTCTTTCAAACTTCAAAACAAACTGGAGTTTTCGATCAAAAACCTTAAGGATTCTATTGAATTCAGAGAAGGTTATATCCAAATAGATCCCAACTCAATCCAGGAAAACACTGTCCGTTTCAGTCCGGAAGTATATGTTTTTGATCTGGAATCTAGTTTGGCTTTCCCCTATCACCTACAAGCGGGAAGACTTTTGGCTGAAGCATTTCGATATAATTTAAAACAAATACAATCCGTAAGAGTTGTAGACGGTGATGAGTTAAAACACATCCGAGGTCTACTCAAAGAATCAAATTTTCATCCTTTTTCCCAAACCCTACCATTCAAAATTGATAACCTTCACCTTCTTGATTCGAAAAGAAAAAATGCAGCTAAGGTTCGTTATGTTGTCCATGGGAGATATCAAATCAAAGATGGAGATATTCGACTTGATGTATCCGTTTATGACAGAGATAGTCTAAGGGATATTGCCACTTGGTCGACAAACCAACGAGGCAGAGATAGCCTGCCCACCATTATACACCGCATCTCAGAACGTATCAAAGACTTACTTCCCAAAGAAGGGAAGATTTTAAAGGTCAAAAAAGATGAAGTAATAGTCTCTCTTGGAAAAGATGATGGATTAAAGAAAGATTCAAAATTAGAATTTCAAAGAAAAGGAAAAAGTCTATTTCAAGGTGAGATTACGGAACTTGGTAAATCTATTTCTTCTGTGAAACCGAGTATCCGTGGATGGGAAAAAGAATTGGCAACAGGAGATGATGTCATTCTTCCCAAGGACTTGCGTACAGAGAAGACAGATAAGTAAGAAGATCCTCTGAAATTTTCTCTTCTTTCTCTTGGGTAAGATTTGGAATCTCTAATTGGCAAATATTTCCTTCTAGATAAATCGAAAGTATTCCTTCTCTCCGTAAACAATGAGATAAAATTGGACGCAAACGAAAGAACTCTTTAGCTTCTAAATAAATAGGTTCTTTTGTAAATGCATAGTTAGAAATTATTTTCTGGATTTCCGATCTTGGTGTTTTTTTCCATTCCAAATCTATGTTTGGGTAAAAATAGAATTTTCCTGATTCGAACCTAAGTTCTCCCAAAGAAAGGAGTGTTTTGGTACTTTCGTCCTGCCAACGGATCAATCCAGAATCAGAATTAGTTTTGTCTGCAAATCCAACCAATACAGAACCTACTCCTTTCTGATTCTGTTCCAAAGTTAGGACCAATACCTGAGTTTGCCCTAGTTTTTTCGATTCCGCATCTATACGTTCTTTGGCATCTTCGGAGATCGTTAACATCTGTTTCTTTTTTTGAAATGAAAACCAAAACATTTTGAACTCATTACCTTCTAATCATTATGAATACATTCATTTACAGGTCTAGTTTTCCCGTCAAAAAGGAAGTTCTGTTTCAATTCCACGAAGATCCAATCGGTTTTGAAACTTTAGTGGGTGGAACAAACGGAATAGAAATCATAAAATCCCCGCGATCCATACAAGCGGGAGAAGAAGTAGTTTTGAAGATTTCCATTCTGCCCTTTTGGAAACTAACCTGGATTGCGAAACATATTGCCTATAGCAAAAATAACTTTTTCCAAGATAACCAAGAAAAGGGTCCCTTTCGCAGATTCCAACACACACATCGATTTTTGGATGGGCTAGATGGAAGTAATTCCAGTATTCTTTCTGATGAAATTCAAATAGACTACTATCTTTGGCCTATCTCACGTTTTTTTCTATTCCCTATCCTTTATTTTATGTTCCGCAAACGACACGCGCTCACAGCAAATCACTTTGGGGTAAAAGCAAAATTAATTCTTTGCCGGTATTCTTGATCCGTAATCAATCAATTGACGATTGTATTCTGTTTCCATTAGAGGGGACGAGATTAAAAAATCGGCACTAGATCGGTTACAGGCCATTGGAATATTATACAATACTGCAATTCGGAGCAATGCTTTTACATCTGGATCATGCGGCTGAGCAGAGAGGGGATCCCAGAAAAAAACCATAAAATCAATTCCATCCTCAACAATTTTGGATCCAATCTGCTGGTCTCCGCCGAGAGGACCAGAGATGAACCGAAATACAGGGAGACCTATTTGTTCGTGAATCAACTTTCCAGTAGTTCCTGTTGCGGATAGATGGTGTTTGCTAAGGGTGCCTTTATTGTATTTTACCCAATCTAATAAATCTTCTTTTCTATTATCATGTGCAATGAGAACGATCTTTTTAGTGATCTCCATTTTTCTTTGAATTAGTACCATAGAATGATAGTTCTTGCCAATATCTAGGATTCAAGGAAAGTTTCCCTGTAAATGAAATTTCCCATCCTATTTTTATGGATTTCTTTGATTTTCCTAGGTTCTTTGTCCCTAAGTTCCAAAGATACAAATCAGTCGTCCGCTAAAGAAAATCGGGTGGAATCCATCCTGCCTACAACACCAGAATCAGGTTCTCCTTGGGGAGATAGTTCGGAACGTTTGGAAACAATCAATGTTCTCAATTTAGTGGATGAAAAGAATTCCCAGAAACGTTGGCAGGATGCGAACAAAGAATATGCAACCGCTATAGATTATTTTGAGTCAGGAAGAAAGACTATCGAAAAACGTAGAGAAGATTCTAAAAAAGAAATCTACTATGAAGATAGATATGAATGGCAAAAACAAATCCGGAAGGAAAACAAAGAAAAGGAATTTCAAAAACAACTCTTTGACCTGCGCTCACAGACTGTGGCACGTCTCGTAAAGGGAATGAATCTTTTGGATAAAATCGAAAATCCCAAGGTTAAGGAAAGTGCTTCCTACCTTGATTTAAAGTCTGGAATTTATAGAGAATACATCAAACACCAAGAAGCCTTTAAAAATTATCTACAAGTTATTGATTTTACTCACCGGTATATTGATCTTTCTTCTAAAAATGAATCAGAAGCAGAACCACACAGACTCCTTGCCCTATCCTATGAAAAAATGGAACAAACAGCAATCCGTTCGAAAAACCAGGAACTTTATTATGAATTTAAAGAATTAAAGAAAAAACATCTCTTGCGATTTGCTGAAATTCACTATGGTCGCGATTCAAAAGAATACGCGAGCATAGAAGAAAAGGTCGGGAAGGATTTTTAAATCAAACCAAGTTTCTTTTTTAAGGAACGGTTCTCTTCAACTAGTTCCTTAATCTCTTGTTCGGTATATTCGAAAAGTCGATCTTGAGCTCTTAAGATTTTATCTAAATTCATCTCTTCAATGCGAGAATAGTTTAACACCTGTTCGGTTGCTTTTTGCAATTCCAAAGCTTGTTTAAGTTCTTTTTCTCGGAGTTCGTCCAATTGTTGGCTTGCTTTCACACGTTCGTGAAGTTCGATCAACTCTTGGTTTTTCATATCATTTACTTTTTCCAAAGCAGTACTAATACCAGCTTGCGAACGTTTAACAAGTTCTTCGTATTTTAGAATAGAACGTAATGCTTCATTTTCTTTTTTTGATTCTTCGTATTCCTGATGTGCCAAAGAAAATACACCTTCAAAAAAACCTACATTTTCTAAACAAGAATTACCAATATCCAAAGCGGCGGCTTTGTAAGATTCTGATTGGATAGTCCTGTCTAAAATCATCCTAAGTTCTCTTACGTGCAGAGGGTTTTCCAAAACTAAATATTTGGAATGGCCTTGAACGATATCTTGAATTTGGGATACTCCATCTTCCGAGGAAATCAAAATCAAAGACACAAAAGGATTCGCCTCAAAAGAGGATACGATGGTCGGTTGGATTTGTTTCCATTCTGCAATAGATACTTGGAGGAAAAGAATGTGAATGTCGTTCGGAGTGATCGATATACGATCCAATTCGTCCAACTGCATTTGGTTGACTTGAACTTTGATCTTTGAATGTTTCCAAAGTTCTACCGGAAAAGGGCGTCCTTTAGAAATATTCCAAATGTAAGAAGTTTTCAAACCAGATCTCCTGTACTAAACTACTGATTCTATAGGACTGTAGTAAGTGGAATTTTCTAGCAAATTTTGTCTCATTTGCCTTTTCTGAAGCGATTTTTTATCAGTTCTATGCGCTCCTCCCACTGGTCCCGAAGCCGGAAGTAAAATCCCAACCGGTTCCGAATGGAATCAGGCAATTTTGCATCTGTGCGTGAAATCATTATATAAATCGAAAGTGTAGCAATCACAATATTTGCAGACCAAGGCCCTACCCAATCTGGAACATTTTCTTTATAAGATATACCGGATCCAAAAATGAAAAATGCATAATAGATTAAAAGGAAGACAACTGCCAAGGTAAAACTCATTCCTTTTCCAGAACGTTTTACTACTAGGCCAAGAGGGAAAGAGAGAAAGAAAAAAATTTGGCAGGATATAGGAGTGGCAAACCTTTTATGAATTTCTACATTAAATCCAGTAAGCGTTTTTTTCGATTCGTTTAGAAGTTCGGAGAGCTGAGTAAAAAGCGCAAATTTTTGAGCCATATCCTCTTGGTTCCCACTACTTGCACCCATAAGTAGCTCATATTTAAACTGTTCTACCATTTGTTTTAAACCTCCCACTCCTTTAATGGAAAGTCCGTACTCTTTCAATATTTCTAAACCTGGAATATTTTCGAGTCCTTCCGATTCGATTGCATTACGAATTTCAAATAACATAGGCAAAGAGAATGTATCTGGTTTTACATTGATACTCATTGTTTTTGTATCTTTTTTGGCCGGAGTGTTATAGTCCATCTCGCCGTCCATAAAATTGGTGATACCTATTGCATTAGTTTCAGGATCCCATTCGATTACATAACCTTTGCGTAATCTAACCGATTTCTCATATTCCCCTGCTAGATTCTTTTTTTCAACTAACAGACCTTCTTTGGCATTGATGATTTGTAACATACGAGACCCACCCATAGGGACTGCTAGATTATTCACCATGATAAAGTCATTTCCATCTGCAGATATAGACCATTCTCGAATTTGCACATTACTTAAATTTCCGTCCGCATCAATACCGCCGGAATACATTGTCCTTCCCTTTTCAGAGAAAAAATCCTGAGTTTTATCACCGGAGAACTGACCTGGCTGGATTGCGAGTAAAGGGTTATAGGTTGCAATCCAATTATCAAAGTCCTTCATCTTACGGGTGTTTTCTGGTCCTAAATAAAAATTCAAATACCCTACAATAAGAGTCATTAGGAACCCAAAAACAAGGAAATTGGAATAAATATAAGGAAAAGAGACTCCAGATGCCCGCATTGCAGTAATCTCAGAATCACCAGACAAACGACCGGCAGCCATAATCCCAGACATAAGGCAAGCCATAGGGATTGTCATTGGCAAGGTATTTCCAAATACATAACCCATGTAGTCGAGCAAACGAAAGAAATCAACGCCCTTACCAACGAATAGACCAATCATCTTTTGAATGGCAACAGCCATGTAAATCATTGTAAAAAAAGAAAGGGCAACAAGAAAGGGACTTAGAATTTCTTTTAATATATATATTCTAAGAATGGAAGGTTTAAATCGTTTCCACTTACCCAAACGATCCGTATCCACCATAAATCCTGGTGGTAAGTCATCTTTTGAGAAGACTCTGACCGTTCGTAAATCGACCGGTTTAGCCAATGAGTTTTCCCTTCAAAGTCGCACTGGTAGCCGACTCAACAACTACATTTACGGTTTTTCCAATCCAATCAGATGGATCCTTAGACAAACCTTCTGGGATAGGAAATACAATCATTCTTCCGCAATGAGAACGACCGCATAACTCAAGTTTTGATTTTTTGGATGTGTTTTCAATAAGGACTGAAAACTCTTTCCCAATTTTAGTCTGATTTTTTTCGTGGGAAATCTTAGTTTGAAGCTCAACAAGTTCAATGAGTCGTTTGCTTTTGGTTTCTTCCGGGACATCATCAATAAACTTTCGTTTTGCGATTGTCCCTTCTCGTTCCGAATATTTGAACATATAAGACATGTCAAATTTTACTTTTTTTACAACTTCCAAAGTTTCTTGAAACTCTTCTTCTGTTTCTCCAGGAAAACCAACAATGATATCAGAGGTGATTCCAATATCCGGAATCCGATTTTGGATACTTGCCACTAAATCCAAATACTCTTCTTTGGTATAACTACGTTTCATATCTCGAAGTACTTTGGAACTTCCTGCTTGCAGCGGCATGTGGATCTGAGAAGAAAAACGATCCTCTTTCGCCATTAGAGATATTAGGTGGTCTGGAAAATCTTTTGGATGAGGGCTCGTAAAGCGAACTCTCTCAATAGACGTTTCTGCAAGAATCTTTTCGACCAAAGAACAAAAGTCTGTATTTTCAAATGAATAACTATTTACATTTTGACCAAGGAGAGTAACTTGTTTTACACCCATTTCTTCTAATTGAAGAATTTCAGCGACAATAGAACCAGGCTCCCGACTTCTCTCCCGACCTCTAGTATAAGGTACGACACAAAAAGTACAAAAATTATTACAACCCCTCATGATGGTGACAAAGGCTTGAATTCCATTTACCACTTTCGGTTCTAATTCATCATAAGTTTCAGTTCGAGATAAGCGCGTTAGTTGGACATCTCGTTCCCCTCCTCGAATCTTTTGAATGAGTTCTGGTAACGTTCTGTAATTGTCAGGTCCAACAATGAGGTCTAGTGGGAGTTCTTGATGGAACAAATCTTCCCCTAAATTTTGTGCCATACATCCAAGGACCCCAATGACTAGGTTTGGATTTTTTTTCTTTAAATAACCAAGCGACTGTAATCTACCGTAGATCTTCGCATGGGCATTTTCTCTTACCGCACAGGTATTGAGAAAAATAATATCACTGTCTTCAACCGACTCGGCAGCTTCATAATTCTCTTTCCGGAAGAGTTCCTTGACGATCCCAGAATCATATTCATTCATTTGGCATCCATAGGTCTCCACGTAAACCTTTCCGAGTTGGACGGGACTCTCTGTGGTTGGGATTTCAGTCAAGGATGGGTTCATAATGATATGTTTTTCCATAAAATTTCCTTGTAAAGCAAAGAAGAAGGGAACTAAAAGGAGTATATGGCAGGGGTAAAAAGGGAGACATTTTACGGAATCCTGGGGGTAACGAAGGAATCCACATCGGAAACAATCGAAGCCATTTATTTGAAGGAATTAGAGTTTTGGGAACGTTTGGAAGGTGCTGGTATCTCAGAGGCGAAGGACAAAATTCTAGAACTAACCCGTGCCTACTTAACTCTGAGTGATCCCAAAAAGAGAAAGGAATACGACCGCCAACTAGACTTCGAATTTGTCTTATTGGATGGAAAGGCAAAAGATCCAGAGATCGAAGAGGCCTATGACATTTATCGATTAAGCCACCAGAAAACCTACCAAGAAATCCTAAGTGATTTTACACAGTTCCGCGAGGAGATGGGAGATACCCTCTGGATTCTTAAAAAAACAACAATTTATATGGTTCTGAATCTACTTTTGTATTCGGGATTTGTCCTCCTACATTCTCTTTGGAATGAAAATATAGAAAAGGATCATGTCTGGTTTGAAATGGTTTCTGGATGGGGGTCTGGAATTTTTCTTCTCCTTAGTGCTATTGGTTATGTTTTTTTTCGCTTCCGCTTTCTAAAAAAAGAATTAAAAAAACGGAAGGAAAAAAGGAACTAACGAATTTCCTTGGGAAATAGAATCGGTAAAAGATTCGGGAAACAGGCACCACTTAAGTGCAGAGAGTCCACAAAATCTTTACAAACCCACCTTGGATCACTATTAGGATCTACTACCGTGAATTTTGAATTAGGAACTTGCGAAGCATGGGCAACAGCTTTTCTTATTTCCCCATTGAATCCTTCGAGAAGCCCGTCTGTACTCATTCGTCTACGTAACGCATCGGATACTGCAGGGAAATAGATGATCACGGGAATTCCTGTTCCTTTCAGTAAATCTAACATTTTTTTGAAGAAATAGATTTGTGTCGGTGCGAGTTTTGTTCCCCGAAGGTATTGGTTGTACATGGCTTCTGCATCTCTTTCTAAAAAGACATCCATATTCGCAAATTTAATTTCATTCGGAAGCGCACCAAATTTGACTCGGTTTACTAATTTGATTTTATCAATGTAGTTTCGTTTGTGGTCTTTCCCTGTAATTCCAACAGACATTCCTGGGAAGAAACCAACTTCAATTTCTTTATTATTGGCTTTGATCGCAGTGGGATCCAGTGGGTATTTGTACAAAGCAAATAATTTTTTTAAGAAATACACCTCAACTTCATCCATAGAGAAACCTTTAGCTTCCGCAAGCCATGGATTTTTAGTTTTCATCCGGTAGAAGTCAATTTGTTTCAAAACATATTCATTATCGTAGGATCCGTTTAATGAATATTCGATTGCCGATTGGGAAAACAAAAGTGGATCTACCTCAATGAGTACATATCTAAGTGGAAGTTTAGCCTGAATACTTCTTTCAAGCCAATACGCCTGAAAACTGGGTGGTCCAAAAGGAGCTGCAAAATTAAACGAGTTTGTATTTGGAAAAAAGGATTCTAACATTTTAGAATCAAATTCACCTGAACGAGAACTCCCCAAAATCAAACCAATTTGTTTGGATGGGTTTTTCCGTCTCTCTTCAAGCATCACCTCGAAAAGATCTTCTTTTAATTCATAAAATTTTCTTTCAATTTTCTTCCAACTGTATGTGTTCTCAACAACAACTGGCAAAAAAAAGATTTTGTCTAAAAGGAAAAGACTAAAAGCCAAAAGAATAGGATAGAATACTACAGGAAATTTAAGTTTAAAATTCATATTAAAATTGGAAATATATAAATTCCGTTCCTCCCGGAGCAAGATAACCTAACAAAATGGTAATCACTAACGAAAACAGTAAAAGAAACCCAAGTGAAGTTTTTGTAGACCAGTTTTCTCTTGGAAAACTCGGTTTTGTTTGTAAATAGTTAAGAATAAATGTAAGGATTAAAGTATAAACAATAAGTTCCAATTTATTCGTTCTTATTCCGGCCCCTCCGGTAAATGCTTTTGCCAACATGACTAACGAGTTATGAACTGTCGGTCCATTGAAAAAAGCGATGGTAAATGTAAAAAACCCGAAGGCATAGACAATACCGAAAAACTTTTTCCACTTGGATGTTTTGACTGTTCTATCGGGTTTTCGAATCAGCTCAAATTTTCTTTCAATACTCAGCATCAACCCGTGAAGAAATCCCCAGATGATAAAAGTAAAATTAGCACCATGCCAAAAACCTGCCAAAGTAAAGGTTACAACTAGATTAATATAACCACGGTATTCGGAAACTCTTGATCCACCTAACGGAAAGTAAATGTAATCCTTAATCCAAGTGGCAAGTGTCATGTGCCAACGAGTCCAAAGTTCTCTAACCGAAGCGGATAGAAATGGGGCATGAAAATTTTCAGGAAGATTGATACCAAGTAACTTTCCTAATCCGCGGGCAAGATCAGTATAACCGCTAAAATCGCAGTATACTCTTGCCGAATATCCAAACATGGCAATAAAATTGGTAAACCCATCATATTGCTCTGGATTTTGAAAAATTGGTTCGATGATCGGAGATAAGTTATCGGCCAGAACCACCTTCTTAAAAAGACCCAGAAAAACTAAGTAATATCCTTCAAAGAGTTGCTCCTTCTTTGCATTCCAAACTTCCAATTGATAGAAGAATTCTCCGTGACGGACAATGGGACCTGCAACCAACTGCGGGAAAAAAAAGATAAATAGTGCAAACTGTAAAAAGTTCGGATTTTCTTCTGCATTACCTCGTTTGATATCAATGGTATAAGCCACCATCTGAAACGTATAAAAACTAATGGCAAGGGGAAGAGTAATCGAATCAGCCCCAAATTGCGAATGTAAAAAACTTTGGATGGATTCCGGTGCAAACCAAATACTACCCGTTAATTGGAAGATTGTGTCCCATAAAAAGTAAAAATATTTAAAGAGAAAAAGATTTCCAAAATTTACGAAAAGAGAAACCGGATACCAAAAGCTGGATCTATTTTTTAGGATTTGTTTATTGAAAAGATGATTCAATAAAACAATACTTAGAAAATGGAAAGCAAAAGGAATGGACCAAGCCGCATAAAATCCAAACGACGCCAAAAACAAAAAACCCAATCGGTATTTGCCGCGAAACACCCAGTGCAAACAATATACGACAAGGAAAAAACAAAGAAAACTAAGGGATGTAAATTTCATTCTAAGATTTCACCAATATACGAAGTCATGTATCGCCATCAACCTGAATCACAAGGCCTTTTAGGTATTCTCCTTCCGGATGGAAGACAGAATAACCATGGTCTGGACTTTGAGTAAGATGGTGTAAAATTCTAACTCTTTTTTTGGCATCCTTTGCGGCCCCGAAAACAATTTTTTTAAACAGATCAAAAGAAATATGTTGGGAACAAGAGAAGGTAAAGATCAAACCACCTGTCGTAATTTTGGACATGGCCCTCATATTTATGTCTTTATACCCGCGACTTGCTTGATTTACCATAGCAATACTCTTAGTAAAAGCGGGTGGGTCCAAAATAATGAGATCATAGAAATTGGCCTCCATACTTTTTAGATAATCAAAACTATCCAAAACCAAACTTTTGTGCCGACTGGATTCGTTTTCCGTTTCCAGTCCATTCAAAACCAAGTTTCTCTCACAAAGTTCTATTGCTTGTTTGGAAATATCTAAACTATGGACTTGTTTTGCGCCAGCTAATAATGCATAAACGGAAAATGCTCCTGAATAAGCAAATGTATTTAAGACAGTTCGACCCAAGGCATAACGAGAAACTAAAGCACGGTTATCTCTTTGGTCTAGGAAAAATCCTGTTTTTTGTCCTTTGGTGATATCAGCAATGAATCGAATTCCATGTTCGAAAAATACAGGCTCAGATTCATTGCCTTTATGAAAGATTGGGTCTCCCGCTGATTTGTCTTCAAACTTCTCTACCCTTTCCAAAATGGTAACAAAACCTTTCTTAGACAAAAATGAAACTAACCAGTCCCGTAAACTTAAGGCACCAGGTGTTTTCAATTGCATAACAGCTGTTTTGTCATAGCAGTCGACTACAATTCCAGGGACACCGTCACCCTCAGAATGGAAGAGACGAAATCCAGTTGTTTCTTTTGGTAATAGTGTTTGTTTTGATTCATAAATGGAATCCCACTTAGAAGTCCAATAGGTTTCCTGCGAACCATCTTCTCCTTCAGCAAAAGAGAACAAACGAATTCGGATTTGACTTTTGGAATCATAATGTCCCCAGGCCAGAAATTCACCGGACGATGATTCCACTCGGACAACACTTCCAGAAGTCACTCCAGTTTCCCCTGAAGCAATCGCTCCAGAAAAGATCCAAGGATGAAAATTTAATACAGCTTTTTCTTTATTCTTTTTTAATCGAATGACCATTTTGCATCCATTTGGAAATATAACAGAGTTATGAACGTTAGAGTTCGTTTATATATGATAAAACCGGTACTCATTCTCCTTGTCTTTTCTTTTTCCCTTCTCCATTCACAAAGCTTACCAGATTCCGCTACAGAAACAGATAAGAAGACTCTGGTCTCACTTGATACGAACAAATTAGATCCCAAATCCTTTTGGTATATGACAGAGTTGGATCTGAGTGAATCGGAAATCCAATCGATGACCGAGTCACAATTTGTTAAGATTCCATGGAAACGAATTGCAGTTCCCGGGAACTTATATTCAAACACTAAAGATTATGGTGCAAAAAAAACGATTTTACTTGCCAAGTGGATTCAGTTTTCAGAGGATCCATCCACTCAATACAGCCTACGGCTTGGGATCATCAACGATCGAGACAAAACCTACCTAAATGGATATTGGATTGGAAATACTGGACAATGGGACTCAAAGGAACCTCAAGCCTATGACAAATTAAGAATTTATAATATACCTTCCAATGCGATTCGGTATGGAAAAAAAAACTTACTTCTTGTAAAAATCCAACCATATTTTGAAAATTCAGGAGGGATCGAGCAAGATGAAACAATTCTTGGGCCTTCGGACAAAATCTTTGCGAGATTCTACAAAGATGAATTTATTAAGTTACTTTTCCTTACCATCTATGCTACGGTTGGTGGATATTTTCTCTTTCTTTACATTCGCAGAAGAAAAGACAGAGAGAATCTTTTTTTCGCACTATTTTCCTTCTCTTTTGTAATTTATAATTTTCTAAGAAACCAACTTAAATACGAATTCGGATTTCCTTTTTTAGAAATGAAAAAATTGGAATACATGGTGATTTTACTCCTGATACCATTTATGTACCATTTTCTTAGAACTTTGTTTGAAGAACGTTATAGTATTTGGGGGAAAATTCTCGATGGACTACAATTGGGATTTTTTCTTTTTTTTGCTTTTACTAGTGATATTGAGACCTTCAGTTTTTTACTAACAAATTTTGTTCAACCTACTTGGATCGTGTATGTAGTTTTGATCTTTGTAATTTTATTTAGAAACTTAAAGAAAAAGGAAAGAAGAGCTTTTTATATAACTATCGGACTCACCATTGTACTAATCGCTGCAGTCATAGACACCGCAACCAATCGCAACTATTGGGTATTTCCAAGAATCATGGGTTATACCTTTCTTGTTTTCAATATCTCACTGGCAATAATCCTTGCAAATTCATTTGTTAAACTGAACGAAGAAGTGGAAGATCTAAACAAAAACTTAGAGAAAAAAGTAGAAGATAGAACAGATGCCTTAAACGAATCTTTAAACCAGTTACAAATTCTAAAAGAGAAACAAGACGGAGATTATTTTTTAACTTCCCTGCTCATCCAACCATTAGCTCGCATTGAAAACAAAATTCCGGAAATCAAAATTGAAACCTACGTTAACCAAAAGAAAAAATTTCAATTCCGAGGAAAGGACGGAGAGATTGGTGGAGATATCTGCATTGTGGGAACAGTTCACTTAGAATCAGGTGATTATACGGTCTTCGCTAATGGTGATGCTATGGGTAAGTCAATCCAAGGAGCTGGCGGTGCCCTTGTGCTTGGAGTGGTCTTTCAGGCAGTTCTCTCCAGAGCCAAATCTAGTTATACAAAATCAAGACCTCCAGAGCTCTGGCTAAAAGATCTCTACGTAGAACTTCAATCCGTATTTGTCAGTTTCGATGGCTCCATGTTATCCAGTGTCGTACTTGGTATGGTTTCCAAAGATGGATTTGTTTATTATATAAATGCGGAACACCCTTGGAGTATTCTCTATAGAGATGGAGTGGCATCCTTCATTGAAACAGAACTCTCCATGCGTAAACTAGGATTTCCCAAAAACGATCACTACTTCCAGATTAAAACTTTTTCACTAGAAGCAGGAGATACCTTACTAATCGGTTCCGATGGAAGGGATGACATCGTCCTTCCTTCTGAAAATAATTCTCTTCGTTCTATCAATGAAGATGAAACTTTAATTTTACGCTTTGCGGAACGTTCTGAAGCAAATTTAAATCGTTTAGTTCAAGAAATTGAAACTAGTGGAGAAATTACAGATGATCTTTCTTTCTTAAAAATCGAATACATTCCAAGTAAAACAAGGTTAACATTCCCTGAAGTAGTTAGAACCCAATATTTGGAAATCAAAACTAAATCAAAACAAGGTAACTATACAGAAGCCTTAGATAAGTTACTACCTCTCATCGAAAACTATTCTCACCCATCATTCTTTGCTTTAGCAGGAAAGTTGCAATTCCAATTGAAGAACTGGAAGGAAGCCATTAAAAATTTAAAACTTGCATCAAAAGAAAACCCAAATCGGGAAGATTACCTTTATATGACTGCCAAAGCTTTATTTAAGAATGGACAAACTCAAGAAGCGGTGATTTGGTGTGAACGGTTATTTTTGAGGAACAAACTCTACAAGCAAAATACAAAATTGCTTATGTATCTGCTTGATAGAACGAATAACGTAGATAAAAAAGAATTCTATTTAGAATTTTTTAACCACGAACAAAGTATAGTATGACAAGGGAACCGAGGAGAATACGGTAGATTCCAAAAGACAAAAAACTCCTACGGCGAATAAAAGCCATAAACAATCGAATGATAAAATAACAAATCACAAACGATACAATACTTCCAAAAAGAAGTAAACCAATGGTTTCTGAATTCAAAATTGCCCGGTGTTTATACAGTTTATAAATACCAGCTAATGTTAAAACAGGGATCGCTAAAAAAAAGGAAAACTCCGCAGAATCTTTTTTCGAGACTCCCATAATCCTTGCTGTAATGATCGTAGCTGCAGAACGAGATACACCCGGAATCAAAGCAAAACATTGAAAAAATCCAACAAGGATTGATTCTTTCATTCCAATCACCCTGCCTTCACTTTCATCATAATGTTTCATTTCAACAAAAACCATTACAAGACCACCAACAAACCAGGAAAGCCCGAGGATGAGAAGAAGGTCAGCTCGCATTTTGATTTGGTCTAAACTATTTTTAAAAACAAATCCTAAGATGATAATAGGTAGGATACCAACAATCAAATTGCGATAGAAGTCAAACCCAGTTTTGTCCGTCGATTTTTTAACTAAATACAAAGTAGCAGCTTTCGTATGTTTCCATAAGAGCTGAAAGTATAATACAACGACGGAAAGAATCGCACCTGTTTGGATAAAGATATCAAATAAATCCTCAAAGGATTCATGGTCTATTTTTAAGTTTCCAAAAGGGAAAAAGTAGCTGAAGAGGAAAAGATGTCCCGTCGAAGAAACCGGAAGGAATTCCGTGGCAGCTTCGATGATGCCACGGAGAAACGCATTTAAAGTATTATCCATTCCGACTTATTTTTGTTGGTTGGCTGGTTCTTCCACTTTTTTCTTTGGCGCAAGGTATGCATCCAAGTCAAATTTATCGTTACGTTTTATCGTTACTTCTTCTTTAATTCTTTCGACGACTAAAGGAAGTTGTTCTCTAGTTTGCAATTGTTTGATTTGCGCTTTTGCAAAAGTAAGGCATTTATCAATTGTTAGGTTTGCAATATTTCGATCCAATCCACGAAGCCTTTCACATTCCGCTTTTGCTTGTTCATCAGTGATTTGGATTTTTTTCTCCACTTGTTCAGAAACATACATTTGCGCAATGGTTTGCATCTCTACTTGTTTGATCACTTCAGCAACGTCTGGACGAGAAATGTAACCGTTTTTCTCCGCTACTAAGCGAGTCATAATCATCTGACGGTAAGTTTGGTAGAAATTTTTCTTTTGGAGTTGGTAGTTCAGATCTTGGAAGTTTTGCGGAACTTCATTGATATCTTTTTCGATGAACTCAAGAAGAGTCTTTTTTTCGATATTTTGTAATCGGCTGATGGAATCAAGAGCCGTATCGTAAGCTGCTTCAAAGTCTTTTACGGTAATTTTATGGTTATCCAAAGTTTCGATGACCGGAGAAGAGTCCGAACACTGAACGAGGAAAAGGGATGCCAAAAAAACAAACAAAGGAAGGATTTTAGTCATATTATTTTAGTGCCTGAAAGGATTTGTGATGATGGTTTCGTGAATTCCCGCAATGTCTATCTTTTTTTAAGCAATAGAGATTGATTCTATTGCCTAAAAATTAAGCGGCCAAAAATTCCAGAAGAGAAAGCAATTTCTTAATTTTTTGCAAATCCTCTCTTTCCGGAATCGTATAACGTAATACAGATGGCTCTTGTGGGGAAATCAGTAGTCCCTTAAATTTGGCCATAGCTTGGATCACTCGGTCAGGGTTTCCACGGAAATAGGTACCGCATTTAAAGAGGATTTCCTCTGGTTTTTCGGTAACAAATTCGAATCCCAAATTGGAAGCAAGGGTGCGGATTTTTTCTAATTCCACAAAGGTCTTTGCAATTTGCGGTAATTCGCCAAACCTGTCTTCCATCTCCAAGGAAAGTTCCTCAATTTCATCCAAATTTGCAGAACCTTCAAATCGTTTGTAAAATTCTATTTTCTGTTTTGTATCAGGAATATAATCGTCTGGTAGATAGAAGTTGGTTTTTAAATTCACAGCCGTACGAACTTCGACACGCACCTCTTCCCCTTTGATACGAGAGATTGCCTCTTCTAACATCTTCACGTAAAGATCAAACCCAACTTCCATAATATCGCCAGATTGTTCTTTTCCGAGGAGATTTCCGGCTCCCCGAATCTCTAAATCTCGCATAGCAACCTTAAATCCAGAACCTAACTCTTGGTATTCGAAGATTGTATTTAATCTTTTTTCGGCAAGTTCCGTCATTAGTTTCTTGGAAGGATAAAACATATAAGCATAAGCTTTTCTGTCCGAACGGCCCACTCGACCTCGAATTTGGTACAATTGCGAAAGCCCAAACATATCAGCTCGTTTGACAATGAGAGTATTGACATTGGGCATATCAATTCCCGATTCGATGATTGTGGTTGTGACTAAAATATCATATTTGCGTTCATAAAAATCAACGAGGGTTTCTTCAATTTCATCTTCGGTGAGTTGACCATGAAGGATTCCTACAGAAATTTCAGGAACTAACGAACGGATGTAAGCGGCTTCTTCTTCAATCGACTCTACTCGGTTGTAGAGATAAAAAACCTGTCCTCCTCGTTCGATTTCCTTTCGTATTGCTTCTTGGATGAGAGTATCGTCTTCTTCTAAAACATAGGTCTCAACACTCTGTCTATTTTTTGGTGCCGTTGAGATAATGGAAAGTTCACGAATTCCGGTCAGTGCCATGTGTAAAGTTCGAGGAATTGGTGTGGCTGTAAGAGTCAAAACATCCACAAGGGTTTTAAACTTCTTAATGGCTTCTTTATGAGTCACACCAAACTTTTGTTCTTCGTCAATAATCAGTAGTCCCAGGTTTTTTGGTTTTACCTTGGAAGATAGAATGGCATGGGTTCCAATAAGCATATCAATTTTTCCTTCGGAAAAATTCTTTAGATCCTCTTTGATTTCAGCAGGAGTTCGGAACCTTGAGACAAAGGCAATTTTGATTGGATAGTTTTCATACCTTGTTTTGAATGTATTAAAATGTTGTAGAGACAGGATGGTTGTGGGCGTCAGAAGCATCACTTGTTTTCCCGCCATTATCACCTTGAAGGCAGCGCGAATGGCGACTTCCGTTTTTCCATACCCTACGTCCCCACAAACCAAACGATCCATCGGTCTAATGGATTCTAAATCTTGTTTTACGGCTTCTATGGCAGAAATTTGGTCAGGGGTTTCCTCAAATTCAAATGCTGCTTCAAATTCTTCCTGCCAAATGGTATCGGGAGGAAAAGCAAATCCATTTAGTTTCAGACGATTGGAATAGAGTAACACTAGTTCTTCGGCAAGTTTGTCTACCGATTCTTGAACCCGATCCTTGGCTTTTTTCCAAGAATTCTTTCCTAAGGTATCCAGTTTTGGAGAATCGGTTCCTCCAATGTATTTCTGAACCAAAGAAATTTGGTCAAGAGGAACAAATAAACTATCCCCACCAGCATATTCTAATTTTAAAAAATCCCTTTCTTTTCCATCGGCCTTGGTTCTTTCGATTTTAACAAAACGTCCCACACCATGATTGACATGGACAACATAATCGCCTTCTTTCAAATCAATGAAAGATTCAATCATTTGAGAGGCTTGTTTTTTATACCGAGTCTTTCGTTTGTATTGACGACCGAATAAATCATTGTCAGTGAAAATATAAACATGATCTTCAAGGATATGGAATCCGCGTTTGAGATCTGAGATCACTAAATGAATTCCCGGCTTAACTTTGTTTAACGGGAGAGGAGTCGGATCTTCCGAATCAGAATGAATAGTTTCGAGCTCTCCTTCCGAGAAAAGACCTTTGAGTCGCATCATTTGTGCCGAAAATGAGGAGGTAATAAAGATTTTATTCTTTGGATCCTCGCTGAGTAGTTCTAAAAAATGTTCTTTGGCTTCTCGAATTTTTCCCCGAAACCCGCGAACCTCAGTTATAGGTTCATAAGAGAAATTTCTTTGGTTGTCTGGCAAAAGAGAAAAACGAATTCCTGCAGTCTCTTCCGAAGTGAGGGTTTCCCATTCTTCCCCAAAAGAAAGAAGTTCCTCTGGTTTTAGACACAAAGATTCTTCTTTTTTCTTCTCGAAAAGTGTATTGTACTCCCTCTCCATTCCGAAAGACCGTTCCTTCGTATCATAAAACCTTGGGAAAATGAGAATGGGTCTTTTGGCAAAAAACTTTAGGAAACCTTCATGTTTCCGCACCAAAGGTAGGTGTTCTTCAATGATTTCCAATTCGGAATCAATAGGAAGGCGCTTTTCTTTATGAGTTTCAAGTTCTTCCTGATACTTAGTCTTTTCTTCCCGACTTACAACTGTTTCGTTGGCAGCCGTTATGATGATTTCCTGAATTTTAGCTATAGATTTCTGAGTATTCGGATCAAAGGTTCGAATTTCATCAACGGTATCTCCAAAAAAATCAATCCGAACTGGATTTGCCAAATAAGGTGTGTAAATATCTAAAATTCCACCCTTTAAACTAAAGTGACCAAATTGTTCACAAACCTCTTCTCTATGGTATCCTAAATTGACTAATTCAGAGAGTAACTTATCCAATGGAAAATCTTTTCCTAACTTTAAGGTAATTGATTTTCCTTTTAAACTTTCTTTTACAGGAAGCTTACGCAATAATGCAGAAACTGAAGTTACCACCAAACAACGATTTCCCGATAATATTCGATTGATCGTGAGGATTCGATCCCTCTTCCATTCCATCTGCCATTTAGTATATTCGTAAGGAATGTTTTCTGGCCCCGGAAAATAAAAAATCTCATCTTGAGGAAGAAAACTGAGAAGTTCACGAGAAAAACTTTCGGCATCTTGGTTCGTTGGAAGGACTACAAGAAATGCAGAATCTGCACTCAGTGTCTCATACAAAGAACCTGTAGCATAGGAATGGGCCGACTCAGGAATTCCACTTAAATTAACTAAGGATGATTTTGAATCAGCGAATACTTGTTTGGGACTAAATTTACGATCTTCGATTTCTTTTGACATGAATGTTTAATTCGGAATTTGGATGATTTGATTGTCAATGAGGCGAACTTCGCCAACAAATACAGCAATAGCCAGTAAAACCTCAGCTTCTAATTTTTCTTTGGGTTGAAGTATGATAGGATCTACAACTTCTAAGTAATCGATACGCACGGAAGATCCCGTAAGGAGAAAATCTCTTAGGATTTCTTTCCAGAGGTTAAGATCCCGTTCTCCCGAAAGGATTGTTTTTTTGGCAAGAGCAAACATCCGAGGAATAAGACTTGCTGTTTCCCTCTCTTTTTCCGATAAACGGACATTACGCGAGCTCATCGCAAGTCCATCCTCTTCCCTACGTGTGGGAACTCCGATCACTTCTAAAGGAAAATTTAAATTTTCCACCATTGCAGAAATGACGCGAAACTGTTGGTAGTCTTTCAAACCAAAAAAAGCTTTGTTCGGTTCTATTAAATGAAAGAGTTTAGAAACAATCTGTAAAACCCCTTCAAAATGACCGGGCCTTGTTCTCCCACAAAGATGTTTTTGCAATTCAGGAATGCTTAGTAGAATGGGAGTTTTTGTTTCCGGATACATGGTTTTTACCTCAGGTAAAAAAACCAAATCCACAGCTTTAGATTCGCATAACAGTAGATCATCGTCTGTCTTCACCGGATACTGTTCAAAGTCTTTGGGATCATTGAACTGAGTTGGATTGACAAAGATCGAAACGATCGTTTTATCAGTTTCTTTTTTCGACGTTTCCACGAGATCAAGATGGCCTGCATGCAAACTTCCCATAGTAGGACAAAATCCAATTGAGTAACTGGCCTTTTTCCATTCTCCAATTTGGCTTTTTAGATCCGATATCTTTGAAACAACCTTCATGGAGATTCCTCAGTACGCACTTTCACACTAGTTCCATGTTCCTCATCTAAACCTTCCAATTCGGACATCAACTTTACAAATGGATAAAGTTTTTCTAGAGATTCCTTAGTAACCTCTTGGAAGGTCACTCTTTTTAAGAATGTGTCCACACCTAAGGAGGAATAGATCCGACTGCCTCTGGCTGTGGGAAGGATATGATTGGTTCCGCTGATATAGTCCCCCATAGCAACTGGTGAATAAGGACCAAGGAATACACTTCCTGCGTGTAGAATCTTCGAAAACACAGCTTCATTGTCCTTTGTTTGGATTTCTAAATGTTCCGGAGCCAGTTCATTCGAAAACCAAATACAATCCTCTAAGCATGGAAAAACCAAAATGGCAGAATTTTTATAGATGGAATGTTGTTTCATTTCCAAACGTTTGGGGCGTTCCAAAAATGCTTTTTCCAATTCTTCACTAACTTGTTTTGCAAAACTTTCTTCTGTAGTGAGTAGAATCGCTGAGGAATCTTCCCCATGTTCTGCTTGCGATAACATATCACAGGCGACCCATTTGGGATTCGCGGAGGAATCTGCAATGATAGTTACTTCGCTCGGACCCGCCGGACTATCGATTCCAATCAAACCCTTACCAGCTAAGTAAGATTTGGCGGCAGCTACATAAGCATTTCCAGGCCCAACAATAAATTCTGATTTAGGGATAGATTCGGTTCCGTAGGCACAAGCGGCTATCCCTTGCGCCCCTCCCACGGTAACGATGCGGTTGACTCCAAGGATTTGACAGAGCCAAATCAGAATTTCAGGCAATCCCTCTTTTTGAGGTGGTGTGACGAGTTGGATATTTTCTACTCCAGCAATCATTGCCGGAATGACTCCCATAAGGACACTCGAAGGATACAAAGCCTTTCCACCAGGAGCATAAACAGAAAGCGATGGAATGGCTGTATATTTAACACCTAACCTGTTTCCATCAATGGTTTTAGACCAGGATTCTCTTTTCTGAGCTTTATGGAACTCTTCGATATTGGCCTTTGCCCGAAGGAAGGCTTCTTTAATTTTTGGATCTAGATTGGTTTGGATAGAACGAGGATCGAGTGTAACCGAACTTAGTTTGATGCCATCAAATTTTTCTGTGTATTCGACAAGAGCCTGATCTCCTCTCGTACGGACAGCTTCCAAAATAGGAAGGATTTTTTCCGTCGCAGAGCTAAGGTCTTCTTTGGCATCCAATAGAAAACGATCCAATTGATTCCGTGAATTTCTGTCACAGCGTAGGATAGGAATCGGCATAAAATCAGCTTGGAGGGAAGTCCTTCCCTAAACAAGCTTTTTGTCAGAAACGGGAAGAGAATTCGATTTGGTAACGAGACCCATATTCATACGCAAATTTTGATTGGTTCCAACCTGCATCTGTTGTGACTGTTGCTTGTATACGTTTGGTCGCCTCTCCTAAAGGAAATCCTGGTTCGTAGTTAGCCACATTTCTTTTGGCAGAAAAATATGAATCCACAATATTATAGAGTAAAAATGCACCTAATATTCCCGCACCTGCCTGGATCACACCTAACTCAGTTTTTGCGGTATTAAATTTTGCTTCGGCATTGGTTCTATTGACTAACCAAAAAACTTGCGCATCTGGTTGGTCCACAAGTAAGGCTCCGAGAAGAACTGCTGATTGGTAGTCGGATCTTGCACTTAAAAATTTGTTATATGAATTGGCATAAACCGCAACCGCAGAGACTGCAACCAATGGGAAAACGTATACTTTCCAATTTTTTCCGTCAATGTATTTCTGCCCCCAACCCGGTAGCAGTGTAGACCGCCAAAGGGTAGACCAATAGGGAGTTTCATAGTAGTCTTCTGGAACTTCCTTCCGAATGATACGTTCTTGCCTAGCCGCAAACCTAGCTGCCTTTTCTTTTGAATCGGACAAAACCACTCTTTGTTTTGCTGTAAGAACTTTATTCCTTGGATTTTCTAATACCAAATCATAAATTCCAGTATCTGTGTCTGCATCTACAGCAAAGGTTGCTTTGGCTACGGAATCAGATTCTATAACGACTTTCTTAGCCAGAATTCTTTTTCCCCCAATCACCAGATATACCTTCATGGGATAAATAAAATCTTTACCTTCGAGTAAAAATACTTTTTCCTTTTCTTCCTTGGACACAGAATAAATGGAATCCTTTGTAAGCGTTGGAACCCTAGATACAACAACTTCAAATTTTACCCAATCAGAATAACTACCCACCTTCCCTAATTTATTTACTACAGCTACCCGATGTTCATAAATTCCAGAAGTGTAATTTACTAAATCATAACTTGTACCATTCACTTTTTCAGAGAAAACCAGATACCCACTAGAATTTTTTATTTCTAAAACATAACCAGTAGCACCTTCCACTTCCATCCAACGCAATTGGTATTGGGTGACTTCTTCCCCATTTGTTTGTCCAACAAGGGATGTTACAAAACTAAAAGAAACGAGAATAAATAACAGGACCTTATTCCACATAGATTTTTCCTGGAGTTAGGATTTTTGGAACCTTAAGTTCAGGTACAGAGATGAAAAAATCTTGTTTGTTATAAGCAGATTCCTTTTCTGTTCCATCGGATTGTTTGTATAAGGCAGCAACTTCCCACCTGTATCTACCCACATTCAACTTTTGGATTTCGCTAAACTGTAGTTTGGTGGAATTGGTTCGTTCATTTAGAATTTGTTTTTCTCGGATTCCAGAAATATCAATGACTAGGATTCGATAGCCAGAGGCTTTTTCTACCGATTTCCAAGAGAATAGGATTGAACTCTTAGTAAACAAATCAATAGTTTCATTACGTATTGGATTTAGCAAACTCGGCGGTTCTCGATTGGTAATCGTTTGGAAGTTACGAACGGCACTAAAATCACTATCATCCTCTGCAGGCCGAACTCGCCAATAAAAACGACCTAAATCTTTAGATTTGAATTCAAAATAATTTCCAGATACCGTTTCTTTCGTTAGGAGAGGTTTGAAGTCGGATTCTCTGGCAATTTCCAATTCATAATTAGACTTACCAGTCAACTTTCTCCATTTAAGAACAACAGTCGAACGTTCATCCACTTCCACCTCAGCTCCGTTTGCGGGTGCAATCAACTCCATTTCTTCTTTGGCTATGACAGTAAATGAATTTGGTTTTGATTCGAGAGAAATTCCATTCGAACTGATTCCCTTCACTCTCCAGTAGTAAACTCCCATACCAAAACCTGTGGTGAGTTTTAAAAAATTGTTCTTGGTGGATTCTGTTTTTAGTTTGGAACGAAAGTTAGAATCAGAGCTAAGTTCCCATTCGTATCCACTAAAATCTTTATCATCTTTCCAAGAAAAGAAAAGCTGTGATTTGGTTTGTTCTTCTGCGAAGGTTTTCCCACGTGCGGGTTCTAATAATTCGGGAGGAGCTATATTCGTTTTTTTAGTGACCTGAAAACTAACAGCAACAGAAGTTTTTTCCGCAATTCCAGGGAGATTGGATTTAGCTTGAATTCTTGCAAAGTAACTTCCTTCTTTTAAGGAATCAAATGCTAAAGATTGGTTTTGGGTTTGTTTGGAGATCACTCCATCTGAAAAATTGGAATCCCTTGCAATTTGTACAGTATAAGAAGAATAAAGATCTAATGGATTCCACACAAAGCGAACCACGGGTGCGTCTTGTGTGAAAGTAAACACTTCCCCAGCTTTCGGGCTCATAATCCGAAGACCTGGATCACTTAAAATTCGGAATTGATAAACTTCCGTTGTTTGTTTGGATTTGGAACTCGGACCCTCATAGGATACACGCCAATAGTAGGAACCTGCTCCCAATTTTTTAGAAAGGTTAGCCGATGTTAGTTTTTCTTTAAAAAGTGATTTGGAAAAATCGGGTAATAAAGAAACTTCTATCGAAGCATTGGTCAGCTTCGCAGACTCTTGTTTCCAACCAGAGATCGAAAATTGGATTCGTTCTGTCCCCGATTCAGATAGGATATTCTTTCTGTCTTCAGGTGCCACCAATCGATAAACAGGTTTACCTACCTTCACTCCCGATTCGGTTACATTTGCGATTTGGTCTTTGGCAATGGTTTCTTCCTTCCCATTGGACGTAAGTTTTGCTTCACCTTGGTCTACTTTGATATTTAACTCTGATTTGGTTTTATCTAGTTTTACATCACCATTTGCCACTTGAACGGTTTTGTCACCAGCAGTTATATTCATCTTTATATCACCAGATACAGTTCCTTCTCTGGCGGCCTCAAAAGATCCATAAGCAAAATTGATATTGATGTTCTTGTCAGAAATGTCCAAAAGGATCATTGAATTTTCTGAAATATTGATTTTCGTACCATCATTTAACGTAAGTATGGCGTCCGACAAACCCTCGGTGCGAATAGTATCCCTATTTTTCACTTCTGTTTTAGATTCTATCAAATCCCAAACAACTGCATCATTGTATTTTCGAAGTACAATTTTATTTTTGAAAGTAATGACTCCAATGGTTGGGCCAGAAGCATCATTAAAACGATAGTTTAAGTTTCTATGGAGAAGAAATGAGAATACAAGAATGAGCAGTAAAAGTGCTGAAACTACAAATCTTGTATCGTTTAACCATCTCATAGAATTTATTTATGTGTCCTAGTGAACACTCCATCCCAATCAGAACCAGGAGGGTTTAGTTTGTATTCTTCACAGCGCTCAATAAGCATCCGGCTAGATTTGTCTTTACTTGCTTTTGTTTTTTCAGCCTCAGTAAATAATTTAATCGCAGATTCCCAATTTTGTCCTAAATAAGCTTTAAATCCAGATTCATAAATCTCTGCCGCCTCAATGGCATTTGGTGTAACCAAGGAACGGTAACCAATGAGTTCATGAATTTTGACAGGTTCATTTTTACCTTTCACCCGAACCAAATCCAAATACCGAGTCACCATCTCTCCTTGAATGGCATCACGAATAGGATCAGTGATAAGAATGTTCACACCATAATCTTTACCAGCAGCTTCGAGCCTTGCCGCAAGGTTTACCGTGTCTCCCATCATAGTGTAAGATGCCAAAGCATCAGTCCCCATAAAACCAACCTTAGCTGGTCCTGAGTTAAGTCCGATCCTTGCATCCATCACTTGCGCTTCTTTAGAATAGAGATTGTTTGCAGTCCAATACTCGCGTAATTCTGCAAGTTTCATTACCATGTCAACACTAGCGCGAGCAGCTTTTAGTTCATGGTCTAAGACGGGAACTGGTGCATTGAAGATTCCCACTATGGCATCTCCGATGTATTTGTCCAAAACACCTTCGTGTTTCTTTAGTAAAAGGGTCATTGCAGATAAATATTCGTTGAGAAGTGCGGCCAAGTCCGCCGATTTTAGCTGTTCGGAGATGGTAGAAAAACTTGCCACATCCGAGAAAAAAGCAGTGATATGAGTTTCCGATCCCCGTTTCAATGCAGCAAGATCCACCATAGCTTCTTGTACCACAACAGGATCAATCATACTTCCAAGGATGTTTTTTACCTTTTCCCTTTCTTCCAAACCCGCACCCATATCAATGAAGTATTTGGTCAAAAGTCCCACTTCATCCTGAGTTGTTGGTTTGATCCCAATCTTAAAATTTCCTTTGGCAATTTCTAAAGTTGCAGTTAATAGTTGTAAAACCGGCTTTGTAATCGTTTTCGAAAAGAAAAATACAAAGATAAGTGCGGAACAAAGTCCAATCCCCGCGATATATAGATTTGTTTTTTGACTTTTATAAACATCAGCAAAGGCTTTTTCTTCGGATACAATAGTGATCACTCCTGCATCCGCAAATCCAATCTTTTGAAAAGATCCCAAGTATGACCCACCTAATTCTTCATCCAAATAGCTCATTTGACCTGTATTCGGAGCACTGGTTAACATGGATTTGACGATTGGCATAGAAGCAAGATCTGTTGCCGCAAGGATTAAGTCTTCCTTCGGATGGGCAAGAGCTGTTCCATTTCCATTCACCATAAAAGTGGTTTCGATTCCTTTTTTAGAAAAGGCGCCTATGATTTTGTTTAGTTTAACAATCATCACAAGAGCATTGTCATTGTCCCCATTTTCCGAGGTTGGGATGGCGATGGCAAAGGACGGTTCTTGGAATCCAGGACTCGAGTTTAACAGTACAGCTTGCCCATTAAAAGCTTCTGCAAGTGCATCCCGATTTCGGTTAACCACTGCATGAAAATCTTCCTCGGTTACTGAACTTTTTTTTAACTCTTCTTCATTAAAAACTTCCCGCTTCATCACTAAGGTATTTTCTTTTCGTTCGAAAATCCCTAAGTAAATAAATTCTTTATCATTCTGAAAGAAGGTTTTAATCAAAAGTCTTCGTTCTGCTTCGGGAAGCCCTTGGGTAGTAAGTGTAATTGCGATTTGGCGGCCTTTTTCGACAACACCCAAAATATCTGATTTTACCTTGGAACCGATAATTTCAGCAATGCGGATGTTGTTATCTCGTAACTGAAGTTCTATTGACCTTTTAAAATAGAAAGAAGCAAAAAAGATAATAACGGAAACAGAAAGAATAAAAAGAAAACTAATCACCCCCATCATTTTCAGTTGAAGCGAAAATTTTGTATTCGATGATTCATCTAATGCATGTAATTCGGAAGATTCGGCGATCTCAGCTGGTTTTTGTTCGGAAACTATTTCTGGTTTTATCGTTCTTGGTTCGACAACATCTGATTCAGAAAAAGAAGATTCGATTAAATCATAAGGATGATTTGGAGATTCATCAGATGGAGAAATTTCTTCCCGTTCTTCGTAAGGTAATTGTGTATTCACTTCTTCAAAGTGAACACTCGCACCATTGGCAGAAACCAATGCTTCTTCTCTTTCTTTTTTTCTACCCGCCCTTCCCACAAATTCTAGAGGTGGATGGCTAAAGGAAGTTTTTTTAGATATGTGATGATTAGAAACAGTTGAATCCGCAACAGAACTTGTTTTTCCTGTTAGTCCAAATTTATGAGTGATGCGATCAGGGGAAATTTTATCGTCCCAAAGGTATTCTAAACGAGCAAAAACAGAACGGGCTTCCAGTTCCAGACCTTTAGGAATCAGAACATAAATAGTTTTACCTTCACCTAATCGCGATAACTCGGACGCCAAATACTTGTTTGTTGGAATATTGTGAATGGAAACAAAAGGAAACTCAAGACGGTTCGTTTCCGTAGGAATTCCCCAGAGTGGTGGCCCAAAACGGAACTCCAATTCACCGGCACGCCGAGTCTGGAAGAATATAGTAATCCCCTCGTTCCAATCCCAAGTTTCTAAACTGCCCGGGGATTCATCCCAGAGCAAAAACGAGAGTTTGGACGTTCGGAGGAACGGAATTTCTGCGGAAATTTCTATCATGCCTTTTTTAGTATCGACTTATTATGCCATACAATCGATCTCAATTCTAGATGAAAATCATCACGTTAAATTGCAACGGAATTCGTTCCAGTTTGAGCAAAGGTTTGCTCGATTTTATCTGTCAGGAAAATCCTGACATTATTTGTTTCCAAGAAACAAAGGCTCCTGCGACAGAAATTGACCGAAAAGAATTTCGAGATCTAGGATATGAAGTGCATAGTTGTTTAGCTCTCAAACCGGGATACAGTGGAACTGCGGTTCTTACCAAACTGAAACCTAAGTCTGTCGCTCTGGGACAGGGAGAGGGAATCTATTCCTCGGAAGGAAGATCCATTTTTCTAGAGTATAATGATTTTTATCTTTGGAATCTCTACTTTCCTTCTGGAACGAGTGGAGAAGAACGGCAAAAAGTAAAATACCAATTTTTAGATTCCTTTTTGGAACTAGCAAAACCCTATACTAAAAAGAAAAAACCTCTCATTGTTTGCGGGGACGTGAACATTGCCCATACAGAAATAGACATCCATAATGCGAAAGGAAACCAAAAGAGTTCTGGTTTCCTTCCCGAAGAGCGGGCCTGGGTTTCCAAATTTTTGGATTTGGGATTTACCGACTGCTTTCGGCTTTTGCAGCCGGAGATTCGAGATGAATATTCGTGGTGGACCTACCGCTTCCAAGCGCGGAAAAACAACAAGGGCTGGAGGATTGATTATTTTTTTATCACAAAATCTTCTAAATACAATATCGAATCGGTTCACATCGCCAAAGAACCCGTTCTATCAGACCATGCACCCGTTGTCATGAAAATCCAATTCACTTGACAAAGCCTTAGATTTAAGGGAGATTTCTTAAGATGAAATTGGCACTTCCCTTAATCCTTTCTCTGTTCACGCTCCAGTGTTCTGTTCTTGGTGTGATCCAAGATAAAATCCCTTTGCCTGCGTTTGAATTTGATTCTTTGTCGATAAAGAGTATCACTTTCTCAGACATCACACTGAATGTTGTAACTTCCGTGGAAAATCCTTATCCCGTTTCTATCCCTAGTTCCTTATTGGATATGGATATTAAAATTGAAGGATTAAAACTATCTCAAATCAAAACAGATCTAGGTGCCATTGAAGGGAAAAAAACAAAACAACTTCCTTTGGAAGTCAAACTAAAGTATACTGACCTACTCAATCTCTATAAAAAATTTCCAGACAAACCTTTGTTAGAAGTGAGTGCCGAGGGGAATATGAAAGTCCCCATACCGAAACAATGGCAACTTCTAGGAAAAGATTCTCTTACTTTCCCCTTTGTTAAAAAAAGAGAAATTCCTGCGATTCTCCCCAATGTAGAAATACAAAACTTCAAAATACTTATGCCAACAGAAGCGGATATCTTAAGTGCTTCCAATACGAATGCCCTTGCCGATACAGCCACTGGATTTCTAAAAGGACTTCTCGGAGGAACCAAACAACCTGCCACTTCAGCCGCCAAAGCTGGTCTTACCGGTTTAAACTTAGATTTGAATACCGAGTTTGATTTTGTTTTTTCCAACCAAGCGGCTTCTAATCTAAACCTAACAGGTCTTACCTATGATTTAAATTTGGCAGGGGAAAAATTCTTAAATGGAACACCGAAAGAAATTCAAAATTCTGGCAAAACTTCCACAGTCAAAGTAGCAACAAAGTTTCCTATCACTTCCATTAGTTCCTCTCTCTACAAAACCATCCAATCTCGTGCAGCGCAATTTGATTTAAAAGGGGATTCGGGGCTTAAAGTTCCTGCAGTTGCAGAAACCATCCCTTTCTTATATGAAAAACATGGAAACTTTAAGTGGTAATTTTTGTTAGCGGTTTTTAAAAAACGTAGGACGAAGAGAATGAACCCCAATTCGTCCTACCGGTTCTAAAGGGTTTATTTTTTCTTCTGTAACATCTGTTTGACTTCGTCTCTAGTTTTTCCTGGATAGAGGCGAATTTGGTAACTAATCAAAAACCTAGTAATGATGGGTGTTCCATCTTTACTAGAATGTTCGTAATTAAACCTAGAGGCATCATTTTGGATGATCTTTGCGATGTCGTTTATCCGTGGAACGCGGCGATCAAAGGCGATGGATTCTAATTTTCCGGTGATTGTATTGAGCCCAATGGTGATCATTCCATCATCCACAAAATTGAGTAGGTCAAATTTCTTCATTTCCTCTTTCGAAAGTTCGTCCCCACCTGCGTCCGGTTTTCTACGAATTTTATCCGTATGGCGGATTTGGCGAACTTGATAGGAATCGGAAGCAATATAAACACGAAAGATTTCTGTGGGAAGATCACTTTTCTTTTGGAAAAAAGGAATTTCTCCCGTATGATTTTGGACTTCTTCCCCTCTTTCGTTTAAAATGATTTCTCCTTCACCCCCAGGTGGCGGGAGCAAATCTTTTATAGGAAGAGTTGGCTCGGTGACTTCCTCCTTAGCATTTGTGCTCGTGTGAGGAGTTGATTGGCAATGGATCAGAAGAAAAAAGACGACAACCGATAAAAACAAATGCAAGAATTTCATTTCGACATCAGTATTTGGTGATTTCTCTTTAGTGGCAAGAATTTAAAATAGAAAGGGCAATCCCTAAATCAAATATTTTGCGAACACTGTGGCAAGTCCGAGGAAAAAGAAAAACCCACAAACATCTGTTGTTGCTGTTACAAAAATTGAAGAAGCGATCGCGGGATCCACTCGCATCGCTTTCAGTACAATAGGAACAAGTGAACCCGTGAGAGATGCAACGATCATATTTACAAACATAGCAGTTCCCACAACAAGTCCAAGTACGAGGTTTCCCTTCACAAAGAAAATCATACATCCTGTTACTGTTCCAAGTACAAGTCCGTTGATGACTCCAATTGTAAACTCTTTTCGAACAGCTTCCCACCAATTAGAAAAAGAAAGATCCCCTGTAGCAATATTTCGGATAACAACCGTTACTGACTGAGTGCCTGCATTCCCACCAAGTCCTGCCACTATCGGCATCAGAGTCGCAAGAACTACTATCTGAGAAATTGTATCTTCAAAAAAAGCCACCACTGTGGAGCTGACGAAAGCTGTAAGTAAATTGACATTCAGCCAAATGATCCTTCGTTTCACCGATTGTAATATAGGGGTAGATAATCTTTCGTCCTCTGATACCCCGGCCATAAGTAGGATATCTTCCGATGCTTCTTCTTCTACGATCTCTAAGACATCATCTACAGTGATGCGGCCAATGATCCGACCCAAATCATCGGTGACGGCGGCACTGACTAAATCATATTTTTTGAATGTATTGGCGACCTCTTCCTGATCGACATCATAATGAAAAGCAAATACAGAAAAGTTAGTAATCTTTGCTACTTTCGTATTAATGGGTGTAAGGAATAAATCTTTCAGAGGAATGAATCCTTCTAATACTCCGTCTTCATCAGTTACGTAAACTTGGTAGATATCCTCAATTTCTTTGGCTTTTTTTCGTACATTGATGATTCCTTTGCGAACATTGTCTGTAATGGAAACAGTTGCAAAGTCTTTGGACATAAGCCGTCCCGCTGAATACTCGCGAAAACCCAACTGGGAACGAATTTCAAAACTGTCGGCTTTACTTAAATTTGCTAAAACTAATTCTCGTTTGGCGCCAGGTAAATAAGAAAGAAGATAGGTAGTTTCATCTGTTTCAATATGATCCAGAGTGTTCGAAATCTCATCGACAGAAAGTTCCTCTAAAAAAGACTCTAAAGTCTCCTCTTCCATTTTGATAAGTGAATAGGCTTGGTCTTCTTTAGGAAGGAGGCGAAATAGGTATAACTCCTCTTCTCGTTCTAGGTCACGAAATAAGGTAACGATGTCGGCAGGGTGAGCCCCATCCAACATTTCTTTAAGTTGTTTGGAATCCTGAGTCTCAATGAGGTCTTTAATCTGACCGACAAACTCATCATAGGAATCGCTGTCTCTGTCGATTTTGATACGGAATTCGGACTCTTTCTTTCTTTCTTCTTCCATAAATCAGCGGATTTCCTGAATTTTCCAATTGACGGTTATGTCACGTAGACCATAGGCTATATCCTATGTCGGCACGAGTTCGAATTTTGAAAACGAATCTTTTTCTTCTACTTGTTTTTTCCCAATGTGTTCTCTTCGAACCAAAAATTAGCAAGGTTCCTGATGCTTATGTACGTGAGGAGGTCATGAACACTGAGCAGAAAAATGCCACACGAGTCCTCACTGATAAAATCATCAAACTTAACAACGAAGTCTCTGCGCAAAGAAAGGCCAATACTCTCACAGGCCAAGCCATCAAAATATCTCAAGCGAAAGTAACAAAACATAACTCTCAGCGAGATCTGGCACGAGCAAAAGAAACCTACTTTGTTTTGAAAGAAGACTCTTCCTCCTCCAAACGGTATCTGGAAGAAAGTCAAGGTCATGAATTGGAACGGGCCAAAGAGGAAACGCGCTACAAAACGTGGGTGCAAAAAGAAAAAGAAGACAAAGCCTATTTGGAAATGAAAGAAGCGGCTCTCGGAGAACTCATCGCCGAACTCGAATTAGTTCGTTCTGAAATTGCCGTTAAGTTCCAAGAATCCCAAGGCAAAACTCCGACCGATCCAGAATACATCAAAAAAGAAATTTATGAGACCCAATATGCCGAAAAAAAATCAGACGCTCGCCGCCGTGTCTCTGATTGGGAAAGGGTCAAAACAGAAGCTCCTAGTTTGCCTAAAGTCAATTTAGAGGACAGTTTTGACGATGCAAAGTAAACCAAGAAACATTAGCTTCTTACTCCTAAGCCTTGTTTTTGTTTCTGGTCTTTCGGCGGACTGGGTTTATTTTCCCTATGAATACAACCAAATTTATAAAGAAAAATATGCTTTGGAATTGGAACTAGCCGACATTCGCAAACAACATCAAAACGAATTGAATCGTTTGGAAGAAGAAAAGAAAGAACTCCAAACCCAAAATCGAAATCTCACAGAAGATTTAGAACTAGAAAAAAGAAATCGGGCCAAAGAACAGGACGAGTATTCCGATAAAATGCGCGATTATGATATGCGCCTTCGTGGTCTTGAAAAAAAAGGAACGGATAAAGAACGTCTCCTTGCAGAAGAAAATCGCAAACGAGAAGAAAGAGATCGTGCCGATCTAGACGCATTGAAGAAAAAACTAGAAGAGAAAGAACGGGAAAACCTTCAGAAAGAACAAAAACTTCGTGAAAATTATGAATCCAAAATGGATGAACTCAAAGAGAGGATTCGCAATCTAGAAGAGGAGCTAGCCAACCTTCGTAAACTCACCAAAGAACAAAAAAGAGAATTGGAACGGCTTGCCGAACAAACCAAAGAGTTTGAAGAAAAGTTAGCCAAAGAAATCACTTCGGGGCAAATTCGCCTCAAACGTTTTCATAACAAACTCATCATCAATATCGATGATAAAATTTCCTTTGATAGTGGTTCTTCCGAACTAAAACCAGCCATCCTTCCTGCCATTGAAAAAATTCGGGATATTTTGGCCGCTTATCCTGAAAACTACATTGTAGTAGAAGGTCATACTGATAACGTCCCCATCAAAACAAAATTCAGGAACAACTGGCACTTGTCCAGCGAACGAGCGTTATCTGTTTTGGACCATATGTTACAGAACAAAAATCTAAATCCTAAGAATTTTTCCAGTGCCGGTTATGGTGAGTTTCAACCCATTGTTCCCAATACTTCGAAAGAAAATAAAGCACTCAACCGCCGAGTGGACATTGTGGTTGTGCCGAGAGCCACAGGCTCTTTAAACTCAAGTCATGAGTAAACCTAGACCCAAACGTTCCCGATTGGTTTTGTTCTTAAGCCTTTCAGGTTTACTCTCTTTATGTATATTTTTCATTGAATGGATTGGCTCTAAGGAAAGTGGAAGTCTTGCTCTTTTTGCTGATGCTGGCCATATCATAACGGATGTTTTTGCCCATCTCATCTCTCTTTTTGCCCTTCTCATTGCTTCGAAAAAAGCAACGACAAAGTATCCATTTGGATTTCACAGATTTGAGGTCTTAGCGGCACTTTTTAATGGACTCCTTCTTATTGGGATGGCAGTTTTCATTCTCTATGAAAGTTATATTCGGTTTTCGGGCTCGGCTCATGTAGAAGCAGATTCTATGCTCGCTTATTCGTTAATAGGATTTGCTATTAATTTAGTATCTGCGGGACTCTTAGTGGGAGTCAGTAAAACAAGCCTCAATCTAAAATCAGCCTACCTGCATGTCCTGAGTGATCTTTTAGGAACCCTCGCCGTTGTGATTGGGGCTCTTATCATTCGGTTCACAGGATACAGAGAAGTGGATAGTTTTCTCAGCATCATCCTAGGGATTTTTATTTTAAAAACCTCTTATGGGATTGTAAAAGAATCGATTGAGATCCTCATCGAAGCAGACACCAGTGAGTTTGACAAAGAACATTTATTAGAACATATCCAAGTTTTAAAAGGAATCGAATCGGTTCCTCAAATCACCGTCAGAAAACTCACATCCGGAGTGTTTTCAGTAGAGCTACAAATTCTTGTCAAAAAGGATGCAGACAGAGATACAATTGTTTTAGAAATTCATAAAGTTCTAAAAGAAGAATTTGGGGTTCCTTTTGTGTCTGTTGAAATTCTATCTTCTTCATTGAAAGAAAAATTAGATACGATCTTTGTTCGAGAGACAGAACGGGAGTTTGGTCATCATGGTCATAGCCACGGACATGCCAACGACCACCATCATTAGAGGTTCTTTTTTTTCTTTTGAATTAAGTAATTGGTAAAAGAATCTTCCCAAACAAAAAGTTGGTAGTCTGGATCAATAGACTTAAGTTCTTGGGGAGAGGATAAATCCCAGAATGAAGTCAATGCGGATAGTAGTCCGTCCGTTGGGTAAGGAAATCCTGAAAGTAAAAACTCACCATTCGGATAACTGGGGCACAATGTAAGAAAAGACTCTCTCCATTCGACTAGTTTCTCTCTTTCTCTTGCAACAATTTGGTTTTCTAAAGATATCTTTTTTGTTTTGCCAATCAGTAACGAAACTAAAGACAAAAGTTCTTTTAATCTAAGCTCCATTCCCAGTTTGCCATAATTTTCCAGAACCATGTCATTTTCTGCGATAGAATATTCGCATAACGTAAGTTTCAGATGGCTCACTTGGGGAGTAAATTCTGTATGGAAGGACTCTTCCACTATCTGACTTTCAGTATTCGTATTTCCGCTTTCCCTTTGTCTGCGCACTTGGTACACGGGGTTGTCAGTTCCCGATTTAGTGACCCAAAAAATAACGTCCGCTTCTCCGCCATTAGTGATGAAGGATTTGGTTCCAGAAAGTTTTCCATCGTAAACTACAGAACTTAATTTGCGGAGTTTGCCCTCCCAACCAGGTTCACTCACTCCTACAGCATAGATTTTTGTAGGATCTGTTTTCCGGAAAGCATCCCAAAGTGGATCGGAAGTTCCAATGGAAATGGGGGATTGGCTATCATGATTTGTTTTCCCATAAAGAAGGATTCCGCCAGCGACATTCACTTCCACCATACAGGAGAGAGCAAGTGATACTCCCAGATGTTCTTCTGCTAAGAGAGATAGTTTCTTTTGAAATTCTAAATAGGACTCAAGACCTAGAAGGAAATTGTAAAATCCCTCTTTAATGAGATAGGGTTTCCAACTCCGATAAAATCCAGTCTCTGGTCCTCCCGTATCTTTGGGATAAGAGGAACCAGCTGCACCATACTTTAATATCAAATTCTCTGGCTCTAGTCCCACAGCGAATTACTTAGATTTTTTTTTGGCATACTTGGTATCGAGTGCCTTCTCTTCTTCCAATACTTTTTTTAGGTATTGGCCAGTAAACGACCGTTTTACGGTCACGACTTCCTCTGGTGTACCAGTGGCAATTACTTCCCCACCGCCATCACCACCCTCAGGACCAATATCAATGATATAATCTGCGGCCTTTATTACATCCAAATTGTGTTCGATGATGACCATAGAATTTCCTTTGTCTACAAGCACTTGCAGAACAGAAAGCAACTTTTCGATGTCTTCGAAATGAAGTCCTGTAGTGGGTTCATCCAAAATATAAAGAGTTTTTCCTGTAGGTCTTTTCGAAAGTTCTGTGGATAGTTTGATCCTTTGTGCTTCCCCACCAGAAAATGTAGTGGCGGCTTGCCCCAATTTGATATAACCGAGACCCACATCCATAAGAGTGTCTAACTTGCGTTTGAGGTTAGGAATTTTTTCAAAGAAAACAACTGCTTCTTCAATTGTCATATCCAAGATATCAGAGATATTCTTTCCTTTGTATTTGACTTCCAGAGTTTCGCGGTTGTACCTTTTTCCTTTACAAACCTCACATTCCACATAAATATCAGGAAGAAAATGCATCTCAATTTTTAAGATTCCGTCCCCTTCACATTTTTCACAACGCCCCCCGGCGACGTTAAAACTAAATCGTCCGGGACCATATCCTCTGACCTTGGCCTCTTCCAGTCCGCTGTATAAGTCCCGAACAAAGGTAAACAAACCGGTGTAAGTGGCAGGATTGGATCTGGGAGTTCTTCCAATGGCCGACTGGTCAATGTTAATCACCTTATCAATTTGGTCTTTACCCAGAATTTTTTTATGTTTTCCAGGAATGAGTTTCATTCCCATCACCGAACTTGCTAGTTCCTTATAGAGAATTTCATTGATGAGAGTGGACTTTCCGGAACCGGACACTCCTGTAACAACCGTTAAACTTCCGAGAGGGATGGAAACATCAATATTTTTTAAGTTATTATGTGTCGCCCCCGTAATCTTCAAAAATTTTCCATTCCCAACACGCCTTGTTTTCGGCATGGAGATTCGTTTTTCCCCAGAGAGAAATTTTCCAGTTACGGAATGTTTGTCTTTTTTGATTTGTTCGGGTGTGCCAAAGGCTACAATTTCCCCACCGTGGACTCCGGCACCAGGGCCCATATCCACAATGAAATCGGCCTCTTCCATGGTCTCTTTATCATGTTCGACTACAAGCACAGTATTGCCGAGGTTACGAAGGCCTTTTAAGGTTTGGACAAGTTTAGTATTGTCTCTTTGGTGAAGGCCTATGGACGGTTCATCCAAAATGTATAAAACACCCATTAGGCGAGAACCAATTTGAGTGGCGAGTCTAATCCTTTGCATCTCCCCCCCAGACAGAGTCCCGGCCGACCGACTTAGGTTCAAATACCCCACACCCACATCATTTAGGAAATGAAGGCGTTGGAGGATTTCTTTTAGGATGGGTTTAGAAATGGTATCTTCTGCGCCTTTGTATTCAGAGGACTTAGTAAACTCTAAAGCCTTCTCTATAGAATAACCTGTGTAGGCATCGATTCCCACTCCTTGCACTTTCACTGCCAGGGCTTCGGGACGGAGTCGTCTTCCATGACATTCATCACAATCATGGTTGGTCATAAAGGATTCAAACCACTGTCGCATCGAATCGGATTTGGTTTCTTTATAACGACGTTTGAGGTTAGGAATTACTCCTTCATAATTTTTGGAGAATTCATAGTGAGAATTGGCACCACGAAAATCATAATCAATATGAATGGAGGCATCTCCATGTAAGATAGTATTTCTAACTTTATCGGGTAAGTCCTTCCAAGCAGTGTTTAAATTAAATTTCAATTTTTTGGATAACGCTTGTATGGTGGCCATATACCAATAAGAGTTGGATTTGGATCCTCCCCAAGCCTCAATACAACCTTCTGCGAGAGATGCTTCTCTATCGGTGACAAGAAGAGATTCATCGAACTCTAAGAGAGCACCGAGTCCATCACAATTGGAACAAGCACCAAAGGGTGAATTAAAAGAAAATAGTCGCGGTGTGAGCTCGGGAATACTCACATCATCACATTTGGGACAAGAGAGTTTTTGTGAGAACAGGTGGTCTTTTTCTCCATCTTCCACTACAACAATTCCATCCGCCGTTTTTAAAGCTGTTTCCACAGAATCCGACAATCGGGACTGGATTCCTGGTTTCATCACAATCCGGTCCACAACAATATCGATATCTGCTTTGAAGTTCTTCTTTAAAGGAATTTCATCTTCCAGGGAATACACTTCCCCGTTCACACGAACCCGATTGAACCCTTCTTTTTTGAAACGTTCGAGAACCTCTTTGTGTTCCCCTTTTTTCCCTTGGATGACGGGAGCCATAATTTGAAGTTTGGTTCCTTCCGGAAATAAATTGATTCTGTCTGTGATTTGGTCAACAGAGAGGCTAGAAATAGCGGTTCCACATTTCGGACAATGGGGTTTTCCCACTCTGGCATATAACAGCCGTAAATAATCGTAAATTTCAGTAACAGTACCAACAGTGGAACGTGGGTTTCTGTGGGTGGTTTTTTGTTCAATGGAGATGGCAGGACTCAAACCCTCAATTTGGTCCACTTCTGGTTTTTCCATTTGCCCTAGGAACTGGCGGGCGTAACTGGAAAGGGATTCCACATACCTCCGTTGTCCCTCGGCATAGATGGTATCAAAGGCAAGCGATGACTTCCCCGATCCAGAAAGTCCAGTGATGACCACAAGTTTATCTCGTGGAATGTCAAGGTTTATGTTTTTGAGGTTATGTTCTCGGGCGCCGCGAATACGAATAAAGGAATCCACATCGGATAGCTTGTTTTCCTCTTTCATTCTGGAAAGAATTTTAAGAAATGACGGAAGAGGATCCACCGTGTTTCGAATTCTTTTTTTGGTACTTTTCTTACCCTTTCGCCTTCTGTACCAGTTTTACCTACGTCTAAGCCTAGTTTTCCAATCGGGCCGAGAGGTCTATGAACTGGAATTTCCCGCTGTTTTTGAAGATTCTTACAAATCATATTGGGTCAAAAAATTGCAAGGTAAGGAAGAAACAGTCACAAGATTAGAACTTCTCATCCTTCTCAAACTCATTCAAAAAAATGGAAAAATAAAAACTCTCGATATCTCTCTTCCTCCTCTTGAATGGACTCTTTCTGAGTTCTATGAAGTAAGAAACCAACTAATAGCCATTAAAGAATCTGGTAAAAAACTGAGGATCTTTGCCAAAGAAGGTGGTGTGGGTACACTACTTTTACTCACAGCAGCTACGGAAGTGTTTTTGGCTCCAGAATCCGAATTTATGGTTTTGCTACCAAGCGCCGAACCTATGTTTTTTGGTAAATTTTTGAAAACATGGGGGATTGAAGTGCAAGCCTTTGCCTCAGGCCCATACAAATCCTTTGCTGAAAGTTTCACACGGGGTGAGTTTTCCAAAGAAGCTAAAAAGAATTTAGAAACTTTAGTTTTGGATTTACGAAAAGTAATACTCTCTGCCCTTACCAATGGGAAAAAATCATTAGAACCTATTTTCTATAGACCGATGCTCTCTGCCGATGAACTTCTGTCAGCTGGCGTCATCCATGGAATCAAAACAGAAACAGAGTTTTTTTCCGAAGATAGAAAGGTCTTTTCTGGAAATTATCCTTCCCTACACTACAAAATCAAAGAATTTCATATCCTTCCCAAACGAAAAGCAGAAGTCGTAGTGATCCCTTTAGAGGGAGGAATCTCTGGTGGCGATTTTTTACATAAACATAGAGAAAATGGAAAAATTGAAGCATTCTCTCTCATCCCCAATCTAAAGGCTCTTGCCGAAGACAAAAAAATTAAAGCAGTGATTTTAGAAATTTCTTCCCCAGGTGGATCCGCATTTTATTCCGAACAAATCCACCAAGAAATTCTGGAATTAAAGAAAACCAAAATTGTTACCGCCTATTTTAAAGACACAGTCGCCAGTGGCGGGTATTATCTTGGTTCGGCGGTAGATCATATCACAGCTTCCCCAGTTTGTATCACAGGTTCCATTGGTGCTGTGAGTATTCGGGCCAATTTACAAAAATTATATAAAAAGGTTCAATTGAATAAAGAGGCCGTTGGTTTTTATCCTTTTCGAGACATTCATTCCGAATTCCAACCCCTCTCCAAACAGAGCGTCCAGTATCTAGAATCGCAAATCAAAAAGATAGAAGGTTTGTTTTATAGGCGTGTCGCCGAAGGAAGAAAAATTCCTTTAGAAAACCTTCCGAAAATTGGAATGGGGAGAGTGTATTTGCCAACTGTGGAAAACCGCATTGTGGATTCTCTTGGTGGGCTTTTAGATGCAATTCATGAAGTGAAAGAAAGATTAGGTGGAAAACCAATCACTCTAACAGAAGAATTACCGGCTTATAATTTGAGAAACAAAATTCCCATCCTTGGTGGACTCATTGCCGAACTAAAAACATTGGAATCACTGAACGAAATTTCTCTCCTATCTCCCGTTCGTTTGGCTTGGAAAAATAGAAAATAATTTCCTATTTATTTACCTAAGCACTCGCAGCTTTTTCCAAGCGGTTGCGAAGTCCCTCTTCCCCAAATCCTGGTTTGGGAACTTCGCAAAAGATAGATTGAACGCCAGACATATCGCAGGATTCAAAAAAAGCATAAAGTTTAGACGCATAATCCTCATTAGAGGAAACTAAACAAAATCTGTCGTCATCACCAAATGACTGTTTGCCGAATCCTTCCTTGAACGCATCAGGTTCGTTCCCCTTTAAAGAATATCCAATCCAAGCCATGGACTTCGATTGGAACATCGTTTTGAAACTCTCGATAAATTCTTCTGTAGAAGCTAAGATCACACGGGCTGTAGGTGCATAGTGTTTGTATTTGGTTCCGGGACTGAGTGGCACGGCTTGGTTTTCGTTTTTAGAAGTTAATTCTGGAATCCGAAGATCAGGGAGTAGTTTCAATAGTTCCCTCGATTCAATGGATCCAGGGCGAAGAAGAGTGGGATGCATTCCGACTAAACTTACCACCGTCGACTCAATTCCAAAACTTGGTTCCTCTGCTACAAGGATTCCGTCCACCACTCTATCAAAGTATCGCAATACATCACTTAGTTTTGTTAAAGAAGGCCTACCCGATAAATTGGCTGACGGAGCAGAGATTGGTCCTCCCGAGAGTTCAATCCATTCCCGAACCACGGGGCTTTTCGGTATCCGCACGGCGAGTGTGTCTAAATCTTTAGGAAAAAGGGATTTGTCTTTTTTAGGAAGGATGAGAGTGAGGGGGCCTGGCGAAAACCGTTCTAACAGAGCCCTACCAACTTCCCCTAACTCACATACAGCGGCAATGGATTCAATGGAATGAAAATGGGCAATAAGAGGATTGTCTTTGGGTCTGCCTTTGATTTCATAAACCCTAAGACAAGCTAACTCCGATTTTGTGGAAGCCCCAATCCCATAGACCGTTTCCGTAGGAAAAATAACAACCTTTCCCTCTTGGATGAGGTTCGCAAGCAAACGAACATCCGAAGAGATTAAGGTTTTCATATTAATACTTTTTTGTTTTGATTTTAGATTTAGAATCGGAAACTTTCAAGGCCTCTTGGGAATCCCCAACTGGAACTGTAGTCTCTTCTTTTGGTTCTTCTTCCTCTTTCGCTTTTTCTACTGGCGGGAGTTGTCCTTGCACCAATTTACTTAGGTAAACATTGATTTCTGGATCATTGTCTGTTACGAGTTGCCAGAAAGAAAATCCACCCAAATCATATTTACGAAGGAGTGTCATTTTTTCTTCAAAAGCTTTTCGGTTCATATAAAAAGCCACTCGGTCACATCCACCACTGGTGTACCAAAGGGAAGGATCTTCATAAGCACGATTTTTATGAATGTCAGAAAACTTAGATAAGTTTCTCCAACTAGCTACTTTGTTTTCTTCGTTTAAGATACGATTGATGTCCGTGGGTTGGCGATTTTTATGCACCCCCGCTTTGATCCTTTGTGCATCGGAATGGTAAATGGCTTTGGCAGAGGATTTACAATTCAATGCCCAATCATATCCATAGGTAGGAATGGCCATATAAAGTTTGTGCATAGGCACTCTTTTTTTGGCATACGTAATGATGTCTTTTAACCAAACATTTGGTGCTTGGGGACCAGGACCTGGATTATGGTATTTGCGCGGATGGAGTTCATAAGCCATAATCTTAACTCGGTCAGCGTGTTTGGCGAGGAATGCATAGTCATGAGTTGTCGGCCCTCTCCAATTTTCACGGAAATCAAGAGCGATTGGCTTAGACAGACCTCGACAATTCAGTTCTTTCTTTTTACTTTTTTCGGCAGGAGTTTTTGGGTGAACCGCCACAGAAATGAGTTTTCCTTTTTTATGAACTTCCCGTGCAAGAAGAACAAAAAACTCTTCAAACTTTTCTTTTTTATCGCAGGACATTCCTTCATAATCAATATCAATTCCATCATAACCATAAGTCATGATTTCATTTACAATAACTTGGATATGGTGGTCACGGATGTCGTTTCTTCCGCCCATTCCAATATTCTCTTGAATTTTTTCTTTTGGATTTTCCCATCGAAAGATAGTGGGGATGATTTTGACTTTCGGATTTAAAGCACGAAGTTCTTGGACTCGTTCTTTCTTAGAAGTGCTCGACCAACTAGAAATCAACTCTCCGTTATTGGAAAGTCCCCCTTTCATTGTATAAATGAAGGGATGGATTTCATTATAGAGATGTACTGTCTTTTTCATCGCAGTCCAATCGGTGGACCAAGCAGAGGAACGAAAAGTTACATTCTCATCGGGAAGAAAGTTTGGCAATTCCACAGATTCTTCCACGGTCTGGTTTGTTTCAGACGGAGAGCCCTCTTTGGTTTCCATTTCGGAGGGAGTGCCGAGAGAAGGAGTTGAGGCTTCCACCACACTCGGATTGGCATTTCCCATTTTGGGAGCGTCTTTCAAAGACAGGGCTACTCCATTGTTCTGGATTAAATTCATTCCTAAATAAAAGGAGATGGCGGATAAAAAGACCCAAGAGGCAAATAATAAGGAATATTTAGCTGCATTAGACAGAGGATGTTGGCGAGAGGATGAGTTTTCAGATTCAGACATATATTACTTCTTTTATGATTATCGAACACGGATGAAAAAAAGAGTAGAGAATATTAGAAACACGCAAGACCCTATTTCTCATCCCATGATTTTTTAGGAGGGTTTCTCTCCTAGTCTAAATTCAAAGGAAAGGAAAAAGAAATCTATGCATGTTCTCAAACAAAAACCGGTCATTTTGTATACGGTTCTTCTCAGTTTTTTTCTAACCTTTCTTTTGCTTGCGGAACTTACTGGTAGTAAATTATTTTTTGCCTTCGGATTCACTATGACTATGGGGGTTATCCCCTTTCCAGTAACCTTTATCATCACAGACCTTTTAAATGAATACTATGGTAGAAAAGTAGTACGAGCCACAACCTTTCTCGGGATGGTGATGATTGGACTTGCTTATCTTCTCATCGTGATCGATATCCAAATTCCCGCAAGTCCTGAATCTCCGATCGACGATGCCTCCTTCGAACGGGTGTTCGCCAATTCTGGTCTTGTAATTTTAGGTTCCATCATTGCTTATATGATTGGTCAGATGATTGACCTTCATACCTTCCATTTCCTCCGAAAAAAAACAGCCGGAAAACATATTTGGCTTCGGGCCACGGGCTCAACCATCATCTCGCAACTCATAGATTCTTATGTAGTGATCTTCATTGCACTGGGAAAATACCATCCCGTCTCCAAACTCATTGCTATTGCCAATACGAATTTTTTATATAAGATGGGTGTGGCAATCCTCATCACACCTCTTCTCTATGCCATCCATATCTACATCGATCGTTATTTGGGAGAAACTCTGAAACAGCAGATGTTTCGGTCAGCTATGGAAGAAGAAGGTTTGGAATCAACCATCCAACCAGGGTAAGTGAATATCATGTTTAAACCGCGAATCGAACGATTATCAACAATCCTTGGCATTCCTCCTGCCAACATTGGGCATCGAGGTGCCAGGGGTCTTGCTCCAGAAAATACTCTCGTGTCTTTTCTTGTTGGTTCCGATTCCACACGATTCTTTGAATTAGATACCATGCTTTGTGGTTCTGGCGAACTGGTTGTCATTCATGACTTCACGGTCGACCGTACAACCGACGGGAAAGGAAAAGTGGCAGATTATAAATACCGTGCTCTTGCCGAATTAGATGCCGGAAGTTTTTTTGAAGAAGCCTTTGAAGGAGAACAAATTCCCACACTTTCACAAGTGATCCAAACCATGCCAGAAAATACCGTTTTTGATATCGAAATGAAAAGTGAAGGCAAAAAAGAGGAACGGCAAACATTGGCATCCGCACTTGTCAAACTGATTCGGAAATACAAACTCACCAATCGGATTTGGGTCAGTAGTTTTGATTGGGATTTAGTGAATCTTATCCGACAAGAAGAACCTGAAGTATTACGTGGCCTTCTCATGGAAAAAGGAGATTCGCTAAACGAGAGTTATAAGAACTATGAACCGGACCTAATACTTCCGCACTTATCTGCTTGCACTAAGGAATTTGTTCAAGGCTTAAAAGAAGAATCTCTGCTTGTGATACCTTATACCACCAATACAGAAGAAGAATGGAAACAGTTGCTAGAGGTAGGAGTGGCGGGCTTAATTACAGACTATCCGGACCGCTTAGCTGAATTTTTAGAATCTAAAAAGTAAATCCATACCCAATTTCCCCAAGGATCTTCATACAAAGAATAGGTTTTTTCTGGCACCGATTGCACAAGTTTCAGGGAAAGAAACTCCGGATGTTGGCGAATGGATGTGTCACAACTCAGAGTGATGGTTCCTGGTCGTACCGGACAATGTTCTGTCATTTTGGAAAAGACCAAACATTCCCCTGATTCTAATTTCAATTCCGAATGACCAAAACTTTCTTTTAGGACAGTCCCCCCTAAAAACGATTGGTAGAATCTCAGAGAAACTGCGGTATTCTCACCGCCGTCTAAATTGACAGAGAAAAACTGAGGAAGGACTAAATCCATGTTTTTTGTTGTATTCATCATCCTAGGAACTCACTACGTATTGTTGAGGTTCCCTCTTTAGAGTCCTATGTCGATCCAATCCCCATCGAAATTTTCCTTTTTTTTATTCTTTTTAATGTCCGGCATCATCAATTTTCTGTTATGCGAAACCATCTACTTCGAACCAATCCATTCGGCAGATAATCTCTATTTACCTTTACTTTTAAAGGACTTAGTTTCTGGAGCAGGGATCTTTCATTGGTTTTTACCTCCATCTCCATATTTCTTTCCCGATCTATTTATAAATCTTATCCTCTATCCCTTTGTTCCCTTTTTATATATTCCAGCAGCTTATGGAACCCTCCAGATGCTTTTTGTATTACTCGGAATTTCCATTTTCATTTCCAAATATGTAACGAAAACCGAATCACTAGAGTTTCTCTTTCGTTTCGAATTTCTTTTTATCTCACTTTCTCTCGTAGGATATTGGACTAGTGACCATCCCCTTCCTTTGGTTTATTTTCTAACTCAAGCACACCACAGCACTGGATTCTTTTTTTCCCTTCTTCTTGCCATATATCTTTATTCGGTGTTAAATGACACTGATAAGGATCACCAAAAGAATAACCCTCACCAATTTCTCCCCAATCATTTAACCGCATTCTTTTTCTTCAGCTTCTCTCTGCTTTATCTCTCGGACCGATTTTCATTTTCCGTGGGTGCCCTCTCATTTTTTGTGGTTCGGATTTGGAATACAAAGAAGCCATTGACAGAGCGAATTTCTTATTTTCAAAAGAAACGTTTTTGGATTTTAGGACTATTGTTTCTTCTCTTCAATGAACTCGTATTCCTTGGTTTGAAACAGATTTTTCAGATTCCTGGAAGTTTTCAGATTCTAGGAAAGTATCTCGCAGACCAAACTTTAGAAAGTATATTCTTACTCTCTGGAACTTATCTTTGGGACTTTTCGAAACATATCTACTACCAAGGAAAATCGATTCTTCTCCTTATGGGTTTGGTCTTCTTTAGTTATCCAAAATTTCCTAAACTCATCCGCCACCTCCTTGTTGTGTTTTTTCCCGTCCTACTCGGACTCCTCCTACTTGTGGGCAGGTTTACTTACCTCCATCCTTATCCCATCCGGTATTTATTTCCCCTCTGGTTCTTTGCCCTGTTCGGAATCACTTGGGTTCTTGTTTCTTATACCCAATGGATTTCCCGCTGGGTTCTTTTTGTGACACTTGGAGGAATGATGGCCTTCCTTTTCACCCTCCCTTTTCCCAGAGCAGAAGTCAGAGCAAGGTTCTCCTCCATCACAGACAAGGAAGTGACCTATGATTTGGAAAAACCCATCCGGTTCTGGAGCCAGGGATCCCAAACCCCCATCCCCATCGGCAAAGACGGGAGACCCTACCATTGGATCACAGGGGCATTCCATACGCACTTGACAGAGTGAAGCGAACCTATGATCTGGAAGGAGATGGAAGATTACGTACGCATATTTGATACCACTCTAAGGGACGGGGAACAATGCCCCGGGGCTGCGATGAGCGAAGATGAAAAGGTGGAAATTGCCCAACACCTTGCCCGAATGAAAGTCGATATCATCGAAGCTGGGTTTCCAGTTTCCTCTCCTGTCCAATTCAAAGCCGTAGAAAGAATTGCGCGAGAAATTGAAGGCCCTATTATTTGCGGATTAGCTAGAGCCCTTCGCCCTGACTTGGAAGCCGCACGCGATGCCCTAAAACCAGCCAAACTTAAACGAATTCATACCTTTATAGCTTCTTCTCCCATCCATATGAAACACAAATTGGGTAAGTCTCCCGCAGAAGTTTTGGAGATGGCAAGGATTGCAGTCAAGATGGCAAGAGACTTTGTTACAGACGTAGAATTTTCCCCAGAGGATGCTACACGTTCCGAATGGTCTTTTTTGCGCGAGTTAGTCGAAGCTGTGATCGAAGAAGGGGCAACGACCATCAACATTCCAGACACTGTGGGATATACAACCCCACAAGAATATATGGATTTATTTCGTTTCTTAAAAAAAGAAGTGAAAGGTGCTGACAAAGTGATTTTTTCTGCGCATTGCCATAATGATTTAGGCCTTGCCGTAGCAAACTCTCTAGCAACCGTTCTTGCCGGCGGTCGTCAGATTGAATGTACAATCAACGGGATCGGGGAACGAGCGGGAAACACTGCTATGGAAGAAGTGGTGATGGCTTTAAAAACAAGAAAAGATGCCTTTGGGGTGGAGACAAGAATAGATTCCACTCTCATCACCCGCGGATCTCATTTAGTAAAAACCACAACGGGCATGGTTGTCCAACCTAACAAAGCCATTGTGGGCGCCAATGCCTTTGCACATGAATCTGGAATCCACCAAGATGGTGTGATTAAAAATAGACAAACTTATGAAATTATGACTCCCGAATCGGTAGGACTAAAATCCAATCGTATGGTTCTTGGTCGTCACTCCGGAAGAGCAGGATTCAAAGATCGCATCATCCGTATGGGATTTGATCCCAAACCAGAAGAGATCGACAATGCCTACAACCGTTTCCTTGAGATTGCGGATAAAAAGAAGGAAGTCTTTGATGAAGACATTGCGGCACTCTTCCAAGGAGAAATCAGTCGTTCCCAAGTCGATGAAATCTACCGACTCGTTTCCTTTGAACAAAACACAGGAACGAACAAAACTCCTGATTCCAAAATTACTTTGTCCGTCAAAGGGGAAACCAAACAGGGAGAAGCGCACGGAGATGGACCGGTGGATAGTATCTTCAAAGCCATAAACCAAGTGACTGGACTTTCCCCCCTCCTTTCTCGGCTTGTGATTTCTCCTGTGACAGAAGGAACCGATGCCATGGCGGAAGCTTCCGTAACCTTAGAGGACGGGGAAAGACGAGTGGTAGGAAAAGGAGATTCCACAGACATCATTGAAGCCTGTGCAAAAGCCTATATCAATGCCCTTAACCGGTTGTAATCCTGTGACAAGTCAGAACAATACATTTTCTATGGAATCCCTGGTGCGAAAGGAACTACCAGCCTTCAAACCATACACGCCTGGGGAACAACCAGGCCTTAGCACCTCTACCATCAAACTCAACACCAACGAAAACCCCTACCCCCCTTCTCCTAAAATCAAAGAAGCCGTAGAGAAAGTTTTACAAACAGGTGTTTTACGAAAGTATCCCAACTACCATGCAAGGAAATTACAAGAACTCATTGCCAAAGACTATGATTTGGATCCCAACCAAATTTTAGTCACCAATGGTTCCGATGAAGCCTTACGTATGTTATTCCATACTCTCGTTGGTCCAGGGGATGTGGTGGTCGCGCCAGATCCTACTTATTCCTATTACCCAGTGCTTACGGAACAAATGATGGTGGGAGCCATTTACAAAGCAGTTCCCCTCCTTCCCAATTTACATTTTGATTTTGAATCTTTATTAAAAGAAAAGGGCAAGTTACTTTGTTTTGCCCATCCCAATGCCCCGACAGGTGTGGAAGAAGAAAAAGAGAAACTCTTAAGCTTGGTTAAAAATTTTTCTGGCGTAGTTCTTTCTGACGAAGCTTATATTGATTTCACGGAACCTAATACAAGTTTAATTTCAGAAATCAAAAATCATCCCAATCTTGTGGTCTCCCGTACCTTTTCTAAATCTTATGCACTGGCAGGACTTCGGGTTGGATATCTTGTGGGATCAATTGATGTCATCACTTGGATCCGCAAACTAAAGGATTCTTATAATGTGGGAATTTTAGAACAAGTGATTGCAGAAGCATCTTTTGCAGACAAAGAATACTTTTTAGAAAAACGTTCTCTTGTAATCCAGGAAAGAACAAAGTTAAAAATAGAATTAGAAACCCTTGGATTTACCCTTCCAAACTCTTCGACCAATTTTTTATTTTGTAAACCAAAACAAGGCATCTCTCCGGAAAGTCTGTATTTACAGTTGAAAGAAAAGAATATCCTCATTCGTTATTTTTCCACAGGAATTTCGAAAGACTACATTCGAATCACGATCGGAACCCCGGAAGAAAACCAAAAACTTTTGGAAACGATTCGTACCCTTTTATAAAATAGTAATCTGACTCTTTTAAAAAGAAAACCCGGTATGTCAGAGCTGACAAACCGGGCTTGTAACGAAATTTCATTAGGGATTACCAAACACCTAACAAGAACTTGTTTACTTTTGAATTTCGATTTTTGTTTTTTTCGGTTCCATTTTGGGAAGTGTTAATTCCAAAATCCCGTTCTTCATTTTTGCAACGGCTTTATCAGAATGAATTGCTTTTCCGATAGTAAATTTACGGAAGTAGTTTCCTTCTCTGTATTCTGCAAGTCGCACTTGGCCACGAGATTCTGTTGGCGGAACAAACTTTCCTTCTAAAATCAATTGGTCTTTTTCAATCGATATCTCCACAGAAGATTGGTCGACACCAGGCATTTCCACACGGAAAAGAATAGCCTCTTCTGTTTCCAACACATCCACGTTTGGTGAGTAAACTTTTGCCGGTGTCTTTTCACCTTTCTCGGCAACTTTTTCTGTGACTTCCCTATTGTTTTCTTGAGTAAGTGTATTCATAATTCTCTCCTTAACCTGCAATGATGGATACTTTTTTAGGTTTATCTTCTTCTCTGCGAGGAAGATGGATGTTTAAAACTCCATTGGTAAATTTCGCAAGGACATGCTCCTGATCGACGCGAAATGGTAACTCCAAAGTTCTATGAAATTCCCCATTAAAAATTTCGCGACGGTGCACTTCTGTTCCTTCCGCCAGCTCCTCGGCTTTTTTCTTCCCATGGATAGAAAGAAGATTATCTTTTACATTAATATCGATCGCGTCAGCTTCCATCCCAGGGAGTAAACAAGTGACCAGGGCTTCATCTTCCTTTGTATAAACATTCACTGGAGGGAAATTGGAAGAAGAACCGAATTGGCTATCCAAAATGGATCGGGTCAACTCATCGTTCAATCGGTCAAAGTCTCTCCAGAACTGATTTGCTTTCGTTTGTGGGTCTAGAATTCGGAACAACATGCTCATTCTCCTTGTTAGCACTCGCTTCACACAGCTGCTACTTTCGTTAGCACTCTAAATGTTTGACTGCTAGTCGTCAAGAATGTTTTATATTTTATAAGATTTTAAAAAAAAATTTTGTCCCTGAAGGCCAACCCACCTAGCTTGGAATCCAATGCCTATCCAAGATACTTTGAAACAATTAGGTCTAGAAATCCCTCCTGTTCCTGCGGCCCTTGCTGCTTATATCCCTTCCAAACGTGTCGGAAACCTCGTTTTTACCTCCGGTCAATTGCCGCTAGTCGCCGGAAAATTACGAAAAACAGGGAAGGTAGGAAAGGAAGTCACCCTTGCCGAAGCACAAGAGGAAGCCAAACAATGTTTACTGAATGCCCTTGCCGCTATCTTAGTTCAAATTGAATCCTTAGACAAAATCAAATCGATTGTGAAGTTAGGTGTCTTTGTCTCCTCTAGTCCAGAATTTACCGAGCACCACTTGGTTGCCAACGGTGCCTCCGAACTTGTAGCTGCTATCTTTGGAGACAAAGGAAAACATGCTAGATTTGCGATTGGCGTGAGTTCACTTCCTTTAGATGCTAGTGTGGAATTGGAAGTGGTAGCTGAAGTCGAATGACAAATTCTTTTTTTATAAAATGTATCGCTGTTTTTCAGTTTACAAAAGACTCATTTCTCTTTGTTCCTGAGTTAATCCTTGCTTGGTGGTTTTTGACAAAAAGAATTTTCCTTTCTCTTTATCGCTATTGGGACACAAAACTTTTTTTTGATAAAATATTTTTTATCTTTTTATTCCTACAGCTACTCTTCTCTATCCTTCCTTGGTTCTCTTATGAAATTCGTTTTTTTGAAATCAAGGAATCTATTTCGCTTGGACCCAAACTCAACTCGGTTTTCATTCTCCTAGGTCTTCTCAATTTTTTCTTCCTTGGTTTCTGGAAGTCTCAATGGACAAGGATTTGGTTTTTTTCAAGCCAGATGGTTTCGGTTGTTTTTGTGATCTGGGGGTATTTGGATCCCAAACGTTATTTTTATGACTTTGTGAAACCTGAAGAAGTGGGACTTCATATACCATTCTATTTGTTTTTAGGATCTGTATTGGGGGCTTTTGTCTTTGGATACCTCACCTTCAAAAAGGAAGATGAGGTATTAGGAAGACTTCACACATAAAATCTGAGTCTTATGGACCTACTCGTTTGCCTGGTCCATAAATAAGCGAATCAAACAATTTAGAATCGAAAGAAACCTTTACGAATTCACTTCCAAGATTTCTAAAACTTCTTTTCCATCTTTCTCTTTCACATCCACAAGGTAACGATTCACTTTATCTTTGTGGAAAAGGATTTTTTTGGAAAGAGGTTTTCCAATTTCCGAATTAAGAATCCTTTGGATGGGCCTTGCCCCCATGGCCTTGTCATAACCAGTTTCGGCAAGATAACGAACAGCTTTTTCGGACAATTCCAAACGAATCCCTTTTTCTTCAGCTTTAGCTTGTAAGGTGCGAAACATTCTTTTGACTACAAGTTCCACCACTGGGATCGATAGAGCATGGAACTCAATCACAGCAGTCAAACGATTGCGAAATTCTGGTGTGAATGTCCTTTCAATGGCTTTCATGGAACGATCATCATACCTTTCGGTATCAAAACCAAGGAGAGGTTTCGAACTTTCCTGGGCACCTGTATTGGTCGTTAAGATAAGAATGACATTGCGAAAGTCTGCTTTTTTTCCTGTGCTATCGGTAAGCGTCGCATGGTCCATTACCTGAAGTAAAATATTATAAATATCTTCATGTGCTTTTTCGATTTCATCGAATAACAAAACACAGTGGGGATTTTTGGCAATGGCATCTGTGAGTTGGCCCCCTTGGTCATACCCCACATAACCGGGAGGACTTCCAATCAGGCGAGATACAGAATGTTTTTCCATATACTCACTCATATCAAAACGGAGAAATTCCACACCCATTTTCTCTGCCAAAGTTTTGGCTACTTCTGTTTTTCCAACACCAGTAGGACCCACAAAGAGAAAACTACCAATGGGTTTTCCTTCATCACTGAGTCCAGAACGAGAATAGTGAATGGCATCCACCACTTGTTCTACGGCATGGTCTTGCCCAAAGACAACGGATTTAATTTCCGAATCCAAGTGTTCCAATTTCTTTTTGTCATCAGCCTTAACAGTTTTTTCTGGGATTTTGGCAATCTTTGCGACAAGGGATTCAATTTCTAAAATCCCCACTTGTTTTTTTGGTTTCTCTTTTTTCTCATCGCGTAACTTAACAAAGGCGCCCGATTCATCCATTAGGTCGATGGCTTTGTCTGGTAAAAAACGGTCTCTTAAATGCAAACTGGATAAATCCACACAAGCTTCAATGGCTTTTACACTATACGTCACGCCGTGAAAGGATTCGTACTTTGGTTTCAGACCTTTTAAGATCTCGATCGCATCTTCTCTAGACGGCTCAGTCACTTCGATTTTTTGAAACCTTCTCGAAAGGGCATGGTCTTTTTCAAAGATTGATTTGTATTCTTTGTAAGTGGTAGTTCCAACGCATTTGAGTTCTCCATTGGCAAGTGCTGGTTTCATTAAATTGGATGCATCCAGGCTTCCTCCAGAAACAGCGCCGGCACCTACGATGGTATGAATTTCATCGACAAAGATAATTCGTTCTGGTTTTCCGACTACTTCTTGTAAGATGGCCTTGAGTCGTTCTTCAAATTCTCCGCGGAACTTGGTTCCGGCCATGACAAGCCCCATATCCAAAGAATAAATTTCCATATTCAAAAGACTTTTCGGAACAAGCCCCTTCACCACACGTTCGGCAATTCCTTCTACAATGGAAGTTTTTCCTACACCGGCTTCTCCCACAAAGATGGGATTGTTTTTACGTCGACGTGACAGAATATGAATGGTTCTTTCTATTTCTACTTCTCGTCCAATGCAAGGATCTAGTTTTCCTTGTTTGGCTCTTTCAGTGAGATTCACACAAAATTTTTCCAAAGCCGATTTGCGAGACCCACCTTCCGCTTCGCCTGTCTCTGCTTCTTCGGCAAACTCAGGCTCTTCGCTATCTTTTTCTTTTTTGATTCCATGGGAAATGTATTTGATCACATCGAGGCGGTTGACTTCTTGTTTGGCGAGTAGGTAATAGGCTTGGCTATCTTCTTCTCGAAAGAGGGCCACGAGGACATTATTTCCATCCACTTCCTCTTTGCCGGAATTTTGAACGTGAAAGGCTGCAAATTGAATGACAAACTGAACTCCCACTGTATAGCGAGGTTGGATTTTTAAATTAGGAACGGCGATTGTGGAAAGGTCCTCTTGAAAGTATTCGGTAAGTTCTTTTCTGAGAAGGTCTAAATCGCAACCGACATTGACAAGGACTTCCTTCGTTTTTTCATTATAAGTCAATCCATATAACAAATGTTCTAAGGTTATAAATTCATGGTGGTATTTGGATGCTTCTTTTCCTGCAAGCTCCAAACTCTTTTCTAAATCTGTGGAAAGGTTCATTCGTCCTCCTCTTTTGCCAATTGGCATTGTAATGGATGTCCCGCATCGTCTGCCAGTTTGTGCACTTCTGCGACTTTGGTTCTTGCAATGTCTAAAGAATACACCCCGCAAACGGCTGAACCCGAAGTATGCGCCTTCCACATAATTTGACGGGATTCTTCCATAGATTTCCGAAAAACATTAGCGAGAACATAAACTACAAATTCCTGGGGAGTGTAATCATCATTGATGAGGATTACCTTATACCGATCCGGTTTTTTTAATTTTTGTTTTTGTTTTTCTCTTTCGAGAAGTTCTACATTCATGTCCGTGTAGGACTTTCGTTTTGGATCTGACATTATCCCTCCCGCAGAGCCTTAATTGGGGACTGCGCATTGTAGGCGGAAATATTTTCCCTTTCCATAGCAATCTCTCGTTCCAAATAGGATTCGATGGCGGCTCGGCCTTGTTCATTATAAATATGATGCAAACTATACATGGGAACCGCTTCATAACCCCTGAGGAATTTATGTTCTCCTTGGGCTCCCGCTTCCACTCGTTCCATTTTATGCTCTATGGCATAATCAATCAATCGGTAATAACAACATTCAAAATGCAAATTGGGAATATGCTCCAGAGCACCCCAATATCTTCCAAATAAAAACCCTTCCCGAAATACATTCCAACTCCCGCCGATTGGTTTTCCCTCTGGATCCGATGCTAATACTAATAGAAGCCGGTGGCGAAAGTTATGATACATCTCTATAAAAAATTGACGGTTTAAGTAAGGTTGTCCCCATTTTTTAGAATGGGTGTCTTTATAGAATTCATAAAAAATATGGGCATGGTCTTCTGTAATGGCATCGCCAGTTAGAGTTTGAATGGTAAGACCTGATTCCGAAATTTTCCGACGTTCTTGGCGAATGGTTTTTCTTCTGTCCTTTACGAGTGTTGCTAAAAACTCATCAAAACTCGCAAAACCTCTATTAAACCAGTGGTATTGATGAGAAAGCCGAGGAGCAAAAGAATTTTGGATCCCAATTTTTCGTTCTTCTTCTTTGCAGAATAAAAGGTGAACCGAAGAGGTTTCCTTTTCCTTTCCGAAATGAACCAGTCTTTGCAAAAGTTCGGAACTTAAAAAATCTCTTTCGGATGGCGAAAGATTTGGATGGAGTAAAATCCGGCTTCCAGTCACTGGGGTGAAGGGAACCGCCACGGTGAGTTTCGGGTAATAGGGAATCCCTGCTCGGTGAAAGGCATTGGCCCACTGGAAATCGAAAATATATTCCCCATAGGAATCACTCCGAATATAAGCCGGAAGGACTCCCCAGAGAATCCCGTTTCGCCTAGCAGAGATTAGGACTGGAGTCCAATCCGAATCTCCGATACAACCTGTCTTCTCTAACCCTGCTAGAAATTCATATTCCTGGAAGACCGAATCTGCCGGAACCAGAAGATTCCAGTCTTCCCTTGTAAACTCCCCAAACTTGTGGGAAACTGTAATCTCAAATGATTCACTCAATGTAAACCTTAGACTCTAACCTACAACATCTTGTTTGTTTTGTTTCTTCCGAATGTGGTCAAGAAGCCTTTGCAAACTCGGATTTTCAGGATCTAACTCTAAAGCGGAACTGAGTATATTCTCTGCCCGAGCTAAATTTTTATCCGCCAAATACGTCTGCCCCAAATTGATCAAATTTTTGACATGGTTTGGATCGCGAAGGCGAACCCGTTCCCCAAAATCAATCGCAGTTTTGACATCAGCCACTTTACGAGCACAAAATGCTGTGATGTACATGATCTCCGTATCCATTGGTTTTAACAAACTATAGTCTTTCGCCATCTTTTTGGCATTCCCATAGTCTTTTAATTTCAGATAGAGTTGGATGAATTTCTTTTTGATCTCTGGAATATTTTCCTCTAGGGAGTTTGCCTCCTCTAGATAAGAAACTGCTTCTTGTAAATCAGAGGATTCACTGGCTTCTTTTGCCTTGAGAAGAAGTGCTTGGATTTCTTTCAAACGATCTTTTTCGATCTTGTAACGCGCTTTTTCTTCGATATAAGAAACACGTAACAAGGACAAGTCGTCTGTGAGACTTCCATACTTAGCCAACTCATCATAAATTTTGTCGAGTTCCCCCTTCCCGGATTCGACGACTTTTAAGAATAACCTCTCATCTTCGTTGATCACTCTTTTTCCATCTGCTGTATGTGAAATCAGTAAATCGTCCCGACCATCCGATCCTGCGATGAGAATATCTCCTGGCTCTAGTTGGAAGGTTTTGATATAAAGATTTCCTTGGACACCGGAGGTTCCTAGTTTCCGAAACATCAATTCGTTTTCGATAAAACTAGCAATTCCGTCACGGTAGAGAACCATCCAAGGATGTTCCGCATTGATAAAGTATAAAAGACCCGTTTCATTGTCGATTAGGCCAAGAACCAAGGAGACAAGCATAGACCCGTCAAAACCTTCGAAGATCTTATGAAGTTCTAAAAAAGTATTTTTGATCCAACGTTCCGGATACGTATTTCTTGCCTCACCTAAAAGTTGGGTCCTTGTGATGATGGACTCAAAAACAGAACCAAGTACGAGTGCCCCACCAGCCCCTTGCATGGATTTTCCCATAGCATCTGCATTAAGAAAAACTGTGTAAGATCTATTGTTTAAAAAAATCTGATTAGCAATATTTAAATCACCGCCGATTTCCTTTTCATACTGGCGGAAGGTGAATTTTTTCTTTTGTTCTAGTAAAAAGTCAATATGGACATTATCATGCTTCGCATGATTGGCGTTAAATGGCTGCAAAAGTAGGGAAGTTAAAAAATAGTCTCCATCTTGTTGGTGTTTTAAGGATTGTACTTCCTTCAAAGTATTTTCCAATTCTTTAGTCCGTTCCTGGACCTTAACTTCCAGCTGATCCGCATACTGCTCTAATTTCTTTCGGGCAGCTTGGATGGAACGAACCATTCGGTTGAAGGATCGTGCCATAAATCCAATATCATCTTCTACATGTACGATGAGGCGATGTTCTAAGTTTCCAGAATTTACCTCGGTCAAACCTTCAATGATTTGTTCAATGGGACGAAGGAGTGCTATTAAAAAAAAGAGCCTATAACCGAAAATCACAAGAACAGCCAATGATAATACTCCGATGATCCAAGGAAGAGTCACCTCCTCCTGGAATTCTCGGTAATCCAAATAAGGGTAACCTACTTCATGGACAAGTCCTCTTGGTTTGTCGACTATCAGATAACTTACGTAAAATGAATATTCGGGATTGTTTTCGGCAAACTTCACACGACCCCGATAGTTTCTGTCTCCATGGTTTGGCATGGGGGAAAACATTTGATCGAGTACTTCGGATTTTTTTTCTTCTGGGAGTTGCGAGTCTAGAACGGAACGGGCCACTCCATAAAAACCGGAGAGCGGTCCCTCTTTTTGGGAAACAAGAGAATCCGCATTGGCCGAAAAATTCTTTGTCTGTATTTCCCTTAATTTGTTTCTTGTGTAGAGAATCTTTCGTTTCTCAGACTCTAACTCATGGATCAGGGATTTTGGATCGGTAACTTTTTCTAGAGCCAAAAGCCGTTTAATTTCTGCCACATAACCTTTGCTTGTTTCAGGTAATTCAGAAAGTAAACTTTCTGTTCTATCTTTCCAATCCTTACTTTCTTTGAAAGATAGTATGGTTTCTAAGGCCCAATAGTTCCAATACTCCGATTCATAACTTTTTGGGTCGACCGCAGAATCCTCCAAACCTTTTTTGCGAACAAACTCCTTTTGGTTTGTATCATAGGTATAATGGAAACTAGGGACTTGGTCAGTTTCCAATCCGGCAATAAAGTTCTTTGCCCGCGCAGTATGCACCATATCATAGTTATCTTCTGACTGTTGGATGACAACATACGCAACTAATTGTAATACTAATAAAAATGAAGCGAGAGAGATTCCTATAATCCGAGAGATAATGGTGGTTTTATCTTTTGTGTTGTTGATATAGACAACGTTTGCTACAAAAAGTCCGACAACCAAAACAAGATCCGTGATGGTTTGATAAATACCCCGCCCAATGGCGCCGTCTCTTGACTGAGCATTCATGATTCCCGGAATGATGGTTACAAGGATAAAAGCAATTAAGATGCTTGTTGTAGCAAATCTTGACTCTTTTGGCATTTTAAAAATCTGTACCAGAGCAACCAAAGAAAAAACTAGAAAAAAGACTAATACGATGACCGCATAGGTTTTATAAAAGGCAGGAAGAGGAAAATCCCAATAATGACCGCTAAAGAAAAACAACCTACCCGCTGTTAGACTAATGAAAACAAAATAACCGGTAACGATCACAACAACCGAAATCATTACTCTAAAGAGATATTTTTTAAATCGTGGGAAATAAACCTCGGGGTAACTTAAGAAAAAACTAGTTAAGTAAGTGGCACCGGCCATAGCTCCAATGATCACAAGCCAACGCAAGTATGCGGAAGCAGGTCCCATAAAGGAAAAATTGATCATATATCCAAAATGAAACAGGCCAAGCCAAAGAGTTCCCATTCCCAATTGGTAGGTGGCCTCCGACTTTTCTTTAACCGTTAAAAAAAATTGTGCATTGTAAAAAGTAAAAATCACACCGACCAGAGAGCCAAATGTGTAAAAATCAAACGCTATATTTCCCCAAGAGTTCATGGGTGAAAACCCTAACAGAAAAAAATTTCATGTCAACTTCGTATTTCTTTTCTTCTTAATTTGGTATAGAAAGTATAAGAATAAACATAAAATTATAAAACCTATGACCTGATTGTAGTAGGATAGCATAACAACGATTTGGTTCCAGTTTGCACCCAGAACGGAGCCTCCCAAAAGCAGGAGTCCGCACCAAAGGGATATGGCAATCGAATACAACAATACAAATTTAATAACGTTCATTTTGCTCATTCCGGCAACGATGGATACAAAGAATCGAATTCCTGCCGAAAATCGGGATAATAATACCACAACGAATTCATATCGACGAAACCAAACTAGAGTCTTATGTAAGTTTTCTTCTTGGTAGAGTGCTGACAAAAAAGGGAACCGTGATCGTTTTAGAAAATGGAGGATCCTTTCCCCAAAAAAATACATGACAAGAGCCCCAAGAAGATTCCCCAAATAGGTAGCAACCACTACTGAAACAAAAGATAGAGGCGAACCGGGACTGGAAGCAAGAAATCCGGAAAACACGGTGACTGTGTCGCCAGGCCAAGGGGGGAAAACATTCTCCAGAAAGTTTGAAAAGCAGAAGAAACCCCAAAGCACAACGGGCGGTAACTCCAAAATCCGAGTCAAAAAGGCATCAAACTGTAGAAAATCCAACACAAAAGAAAAGATATGCCTTCCTGTCTAATGGCAACAAAGATTTAAAAAAATGAATGGAAGGAATCCCTAGTCTCACATTTGCTTTCCCTAATGCTTCGATTTCTGCCTATTTTATTGCTATTTCTCTGGGCTTGTACACCAACTACCCAAACTGAAATCTATCGTTTCGATCAAATCATAGTTACAAGAAACCCAACAAACGCACCTCCCGCTTTCCCGCAGTCTTTCTTTCCAGAACAAACAAAGTTTCTACAATCGAGTGAGTTCAAAACAAGCCACATCCACACCAAAGAAGCTTATCTGTTAGTGGAGTCGGAAGAAAGTATAGAAAGTATTCGCAAACGAATTGAAACTCGTGCCATCCAAGGGGACTGGAAACTCATCGATAAAACAGAAAAGAACGGAGAAATTACTTATTTATTGGAAGGTTTTATCAAAAAATCCCTTTCCATCGTTGTATCTGAAAGTGGTGGAACTTCTCATTATTTACGTTTTTATTTTAGAAAACATTCCAGTTACTAATTATGAATTGGATTAAAAACAAAAACGAAATCATCGTCTATCTTTTGCTTGGTGCCATATTTTTAGGGACTTGTCTTACTTTATTTTTTGTATTCAAACCTTTCCTTTGGGCAAGTTTCCTCGCTCTACTATTTTATCTTACAACAAGAAAGATTCACAAAAAACTAAAGAACATACTCGGGGTCAAATTCCACGGACTTTCGCCTTATATCATGGTAATTCTAATGCTTGCTGGAGTATTTATCCCGTCTTATTTGATTGTCTCTACTCTAATTCGAGAGTCTTTAAACTTAGTCAGTTATATCAGAAACCAACTCACAGAAGAATCCATTGTATCTTTGTTACTCAATAGTCCTATGCTCACAGATTTCTTTACAGAGAATGAATTTTTCTGGATCAAACTCCCTTTGTTGTATAGAGAATATGTGGGCCAACACATGGACATCTTAAACTTAGATTCCATCTATAGTTTACTAAAAAACTCATCCGGTTTTTTAGTCGGCTCTTTTGAAGTTCCCGGTGCCATCATTTTTAATGCATTTTTTACATTCATTTTACTTTTCTTTTTATACAAAGAAGGAAGTCGGATGGAACATGCGCTTTTTGTTTTACTCCCCTTCCCAACAGAAATTGAGGAGAGACTAGGTCGCCGTATCGAGGAAGCCATTCGCACTGTAATGATGGGAAACTTATTCATTTCTCTATTACAAGGTACCTTCGTATACATATTGTTACTATTTACCTCTGTTTCAAATAAGTTTTTACTTTCTAGCATCGCCACCATTTTTTCACTGATCCCCGTTGTAGGAACATCGGTTGTTTGGTTACCCATTGGTTTGTATATTGGACTTGTCCAAGAAAACTGGACGGGGAGTGTTCTCTTTATGATCGCCGGTGGTGCGAGTTATTTGATTTTGGAGAACTTAGTAAAACCTAAGATTTTAGATAAAAAACTTAAAACTCATCCGTTTTTAATTTTTTTATCTCTCATTGGCGGCCTACAAGAGTTTGGTGTTGCTGGAATCATTATTGGTCCTATGGCTTTGACACTTGTCATCATCCTTTGGGACTTTTGGAAAATTTTTAGAGAGACACGTTTTCAAAATATATAAATGGAACTCGTTGACGCATCGCTTAGTGTTAGTGAGGTCAACCGCCTCATCAAATCCAAACTCCAAGACTCATCTGAATTTAAAAACATTTGGGTTCGTGGTGAGATATCAAATCATTCCCAAACCAATAGCTCGGGCCATATTTACTTTTCGCTGAAAGATCAGGCAAGCGTGATCAAATGCGCTTTTTTTTCCTTCCAAGCCAAAAACTACCGTGGAACGCCACTTCGGAATGGAATGGAGATTTTGGTATATGGTTCCATTTCTGTTTATGAGCCTGGCGGATATTATAGTTTAACAGTTCAAAAGATTGAAGAAATTGGAGAGGGTGACATCCTTCTCAAAATTGAAAAACTAAAGAAAACCCTGGCCGATAAAGGTATTTTTGATGCCACACACAAACGCCCTTTACCAAAATTTCCCAAGCGCCTAGGTATTGTTACCTCTCCCAAAGGGGCGGCAGTCGAAGACATCATTCGGATTGCTACCGACTTAAACCCTTCCATTCAAATTTTAGTATCACCTTGTCTCGTACAGGGAGATGGTGCTGAAGTCTCTATCATAGAAGCCATAAAAGAACTGAATGATCCCAAATGGGAAGTGGATGTGATCATTGCTGGACGTGGTGGTGGTTCCTTCGAAGATCTAATGGCATTTAACCAAGAAGCAGTGGTTATGGCTTATTACCATTCCAGAATACCTATTATCTCTGCAGTCGGACATGAAATTGACCGTGTCCTTACTGACCTTGCGGCGGATGCGACTACTCCCACTCCCACAGCTGCGGCAAAACTAGCTATTCCCAATGTATCGGATACCCTCATTCGACTGGATGAAATGGAAGACAGAATCAAATCTGCTCTAACGAACGTTATTCGCATTGGAAAAGAAAAGTGTGCAGGTGTTGTCTCAAGACCTGTTTTTCAAAATCCAAAAACTCTTTTGGAAATCAGATCCGCAGCACTGGACGAACTCATGACAAAGATATCGCTCCTCGGAAAAAATTATTTAGTTCGCAAACAAAGTGAATTCCAAAGGTTTGATAATCTTTCCCAAAACTGGAAATCCTATTTAGAGAGAATCCATAACAAATTCACTCTCGCAGAACAAAGATTAGAGCACTTTTCCCCACTGGGAACTTTGAAACGTGGGTATTCTGTGGTTCGGAACCAAAACAAACAAGTGATTTCATCCATTCATAATATCAAAGAAAATGAAAGTTTAGAAGTATTCCTTTCGGATGGAAAACTTCTCGTAGAAGTAAAAGAAAAAATATAGGAATCGAAAATGGTAGAGAAAAAATCGATTAGTTTTGAAGAAGCACTTCGTGAATTAGAAGACATAGCTGAAAAATTAGAGAGGGGAACCCTATCCTTAGAAGATTCCATCAAAGCCTACGAAAGAGGAATGGAATTAAAAAAAGTTTGTTCAGAACGACTTGTGGATGCAGAAGCAAAAATTGAATTTTTGTCCAAAGCACCCAGTGGCGAAATTGTAAAATCTGCTGTCAAAAAAAAGAAAGAAGATGGGCCGTCAAAACCTGTGGAAGAAGATTTATTTTAAAGAATGAGTTTCCAAGCTGTCTTCATTGTTGGTTACCTACTCATAACGATTGCCATTGGAGTGTATGCGGCAAAAAAAGTCAAAAACTCACGTGACTTTATCTTAGCCGGTAGAAGCCTTCCCCTTCCCATCTCCACTGCTGCTCTCTTTGCAACTTGGTTTGGAAGTGAAACCATCCTCGGTTCTTCCGTCGAATTTGCAAAAGGTGGGTTTTTATCTGTCATCCAAGATCCCTTTGGCGGGGCACTTTGTCTTTTTTTACTAGGACTCGTATTTGCGAAGTATCTCTATCGAATGCAAATCCTTACCTTCGGAGATTTTTACAGAAACCGGTATGAAAAGAAGATGGAATTTATTGCCGGGATCTGTTTGATCTTTTCCTATTTTGGATGGGTGGCAGCACAATTTGTGGCCCTCGGAATTATGGTGCAGATTCTTTTTGGAATCAATCAATTCACTGCCATCGTGATCGGCGCATGTCTTGTTGTTTTTTATACTTATCTTGGCGGGATGTGGTCGGTTTCCTTAACTGACTTTTTCCAATCTATCTCCATCATCATCGGTCTTGTCATCGTCGTATTCGAGTTAAACGAAGTAAAACCAATCTGGACATCGATCCAAGAAAAACCTGATGGTTTCTTTCGATTTTTTCCTGAGTCCAATTTTCACGCTTGGACTTTGTATCTTTCTGCTTGGATGGTAGTGGGTTTTGGGTCTTTGCCCCAACAGGATATCTTCCAAAGGGTGATGTCGGCAAAATTGGAAAAGGTGGCTATCACTGCCTCCTATCTTTCTTCCATTTTCTACCTACTTTTTGCTCTCATTCCTTTGTTTTTAGGACTTCATGCAAAAAGCCTTCTTCCCGACTTTGATTTACACGGAGAAACCGGACAACTCCTCATCCCTACAATGATTTCTAAGTTTTCCAGTCCTTGGGTTCAGGTTTTATTTTTTTCTGCTCTTATCTCGGCTATCCTTTCCACGGCTTCAGGAGCCATCCTTGCCCCCTCGTCCATTCTATCGGAGAATATTCTAAAATACGCATTTACTAACATGAATGATAAAAAATTACTCCTACTTTCTAGAACTTCGGTTCTAATCATTGCTGGAATTTCTTTTTTGCTCGCTGTGGGAAAACCGTCTATTTACGCCCTTGTGGAAGACTCCGGTGGAATCTCTCTTGTCACATTATTCATTCCTATGGTCTTTGGACTCATGAGCCAAAAGGCTGATGAAAGAGCCGCTCTCTTTTCTTTGTTTGTGGGCATTGGGACTTGGCTTGTTTTGGAAGTGTACGGCGACGATATGACAAGCCATTTCTATGGAACGATAGCCAGCCTTATCGCCATACTCGTGGGAATGTATTTCTTTCCTAAGAAAGAGCAATCGATAGAAGCCAAGTAAAAACTTCTTTCATCTCTATCCCGAGAGCTTTTGCTTGTTGGGGAATAAGACTTGTCCCCGTCATTCCAGGTAGGGTGTTTGTTTCTAAAACATAAGGCACACCGTCGCTAATGATAAAATCGGTACGAGAATACCCTTTACAACCAAGCACCTCATGACACATTAAAGTATACTCTTGGAGTTTTTTTGTGATCTCATCCCCTACCGGTGCCGGTGTGATTTCTTCACTTCCCCCTTTTGTATATTTGGCTTCAAAATCAAAAAATTCGGACTTGGGCCTGATCTCCGTTGGCACGAGAGCAAAAGGAATTCGTTTTTCTCCTTCTTTTTTTTCCAAAACACCAATGGACACTTCTGTTCCCGAAATCAATTTTTGAATCAAAACTCGATCTTCGGAGACAAAGATCTTATCCACAAGAACCATAGCCTCTTCGGGGGTTTTTGCCATTCCCGTATTGACACTCGATCCACCTAATGTTGGTTTAATGAATACAGGAAAAGAAAATGGTAAGTTTAAGACGGTTTTTCTTGCGTCCACTTTTCCTTTTTCCAAATCCACAAAAGGTGCCACAGGAATTCCAATCGTTTGGAATAGTAGGTTGGCCCTATATTTGTCCATTGCCAGAGCCGATGCCAAAACTCCCGAACCCGTATGCGGGATTTCTAATACATCTAAAAATCCTTGGATTCGTCCATCCTCTCCCGCTCCTCCGTGTAATCCCAGAAAGGCGGCCGAAAATCCATTTTCGAGAAGTCCCGCACCAGATTTTGATTCGGATATTTGGTTCAACTTAGAAAATTCTTTTAAGAATTCCGATTCTGTTTTGCCAGATGGATCTGGATAAATTGGATCTTTTCCTCTCGGGATCCAAAATTTTCCCGTTTGGTCAATGTAAACAGGACAAATTTGGAATTTGTCCCGATCGATTGTATTGAAAATGAAATAAGAAGAACGAATAGAGATGATATGTTCTCCGGAGATACCTCCGAAAAGCAGTGCGATTTTGGTTTGGATCATGAAATCACTTGATTCCTTTACTTGAAACTTGAAGATATTGAAATTACGTGGATTCCCGCTTTAAAATTCAATTCGGAATTGTTTTTTCTCTCCTCTTGCTCAGTTCCTCGCTATATGCAAAACTCCCCAACTCCTTTACCGAAGACATCAAATCCAACTACCACCAATTTTGGTTTCTATATGAATCAGAAAACAGAGGACGCCAAAGTTATTTGGCCTTTCGCCCTTTCTATATAGGTTTTCAAGACAAAACCTATGCATTTCGTTTTAAGAGTTATCTATCCCCTCTCTACTATAAAGAAGAAACCAACTACTGGTATACTTGGTCTTCCTTGTTTTTCTTTAGCGGAACTGGATTCAAACACGAAGAGGGAGACGCCGATGAAGACATCCTCTTCACTCCTCTTTTTATCTGGGGCAAAGGGGAATCCCAAAGAGAAAACTATTTTAGTGTTTTTCCCATCTATGGAAAAATTAGAAACAAACTCTCTTACCAAGAACTGAGTTATGTTTTTTTTCCTGTTTATTCAGAATGGAAATACAAAACCTATGAAGCAAAATCGGTCCTCTGGCCTCTGGTTATGTGGGGAGGTTCCGAAACAAGGAAAGACTTTCGAATCTTTCCTCTCTATTCAATAAAGGAACATGAAGGAAAGTATAAACGGCAATCTTTTCTTTGGCCTTTTTTTCAGTGGGGAGAAGAAAGGTTAGATAAAAAAGAACCGACATCTTACTCGATATTTTTTCCCTTCTATAACAGCAAAGATTCAAGAGATGGGAATATGAAAAGTAGAGCCTATCTTTGGTTTCCGATTTTGAATTCTTTATTTTCTTATGGCTATGATAAAAAAACAGGACAAACCAATTATACGGCTCTGTTTATTTTTTTTCAATACACAACCTCTGAAAAAAAGGATACAGAAAAACTTGTTTTTTTTCCCTTTTACGGATATTCTTTTTTTGCTAATAAAGAAGCTGAGTTCATCACTCCATTTTACATCCGTTTGACGCAAAATACATCGCACCTAAAAGCAACTTCTCATTTTTTATTACCTTTTTATTCCCAAATGAAAAGTGAATATGTCCAAACAGGAAGGGAAGATTATTACTTAAAACTTTGGCCTCTATTTCGTTACCACAAAGATGCCGATGGAAATTTTGGATGGAATACACTCGCCATCATCCCAGTTCGTTTTGAAGTGATGGAAGATGTTTGGGAACCTATCTTTTCTCTTATCGAATACAAACGGTCCTCCAATGGAGAGAAACGATTGCACCTAATCACAAGACTCTATACTCATCGGTGGACAGAAGAGGAAACCCATATCCATATACCGATCCTAGTAGAGTATTCCAAATCACAGACTGGTTTTCGGTATGAATTGGGTTATGGACTTTTCGGCATCGATACAAGAGAAAAAGCAAATAAATACAAACTCCTTTGGTGGGAACTATGAAACGGCTATATTCCAAAACCTTGGAACCCTTACTCTATGCCATTGGGTATACGGTCCTCCTTCTCTTTCGCGCAGTGGGACAGTCCCACCAGCTCTATTTCAAACGAAAAGAAATCCTAGAACAAATGTTCATCGCCGGTGTGGGTTCACTCTTTGTTGTCTCCATCGTTTCTATTTTTACAGGAATGATCCTTGGGTTAAACACAGGCCTTGGTCTTCGGGACTTTGGGGCCGAGGGACAAATTGGACTTCTGCTTACCATTACACTCACTCGTGAGATGTCTCCTTTTATGACTTCTCTCATCCTTGCTGCCTCCGTGGGTTCGGCAATGGCCGCAGAAATTGGAACCATGAAAGTCTCCGAAGAGATTGATGCTCTAGAAGTGATGTCCATCAATCCCGTTCGGTATCTAGTGATGCCAAGGATAGTGGGGTTTTCGCTTATGGTTCCCGTGCTTTGTGTCTATTCTGCCGCCTTAGGAATCTTAGGTGGTGGGATTGTTGGACATTTCCAACTGGGAATCGATATGATCAGTTACTTCCAAGATGTGTATTATCGTATCTCTTCGGTTCCTGGATTGAAAGATTTGTATGTGGGTCTTTTGAAAGGCTATGTATTTGGACTTTCCATCTCTACCATATCCTGTAGCCAGGGACTTAGAACCGAAGGTGGTGCCATCGGTGTGGGCCAAACCACAAGAAAGGCTGTGGTCACGTCATTCCTTATGGTCATTTTTTCTGGTTATGTGCTCACTGCCTTATTTTATAAATGAAGGATAGTATGGAAACCTTTGCCATTGAAATGAAAAACGTCCACAAAGCTTTCGGAAAAAGAAAGATTTTAACTGGAATGAACATACAGGTAAAACAAGGAGAGACCATGGTCATCCTTGGCCCATCTGGGACAGGAAAATCAGTCAGCCTCAAACACATCACGGGGTTACTCGATCCAGATGAAGGAGATTGCCAAATTTTCGGCGAATCCATAGTTCATGGGAATGAAAAAAAAAGAGAAGAGCTTCGTTCAAAACTTGGAGTTTTGTTCCAATCAGGAGCACTCATCAACTGGCTTACAGTCTATGAAAATGTGGCTCTTCCTCTGCGAGAACATAAAATTGCATCAGGGGCAGAACTTGACCGCATTGTAATGGAAAAACTAAAATGGCTGGACCTTGTTCCCGCCAAAGATACGTTACCAAGTAATATTTCTGGAGGGATGAAAAAACGAGTCGGTCTAGCACGTGCTCTCACTTCCCAACCTAAAATCGTGTTATACGACGAGCCAACTTCAGGGCTTGATCCAGTGATGTCCAATGTCATCAATGATCTTGTCATCCGTTTGCAAAAGGAACTAGGTCTAACATCCATAGTGGTCACTCATGATATGAATTCAGCGTATAGGATCGCAGATAGAATTAGTTTTCTCTATGAAGGTAAGGTGCAGTTTTGCGGAACCTCGGAAGAGATCCAAAAATCAACCAATCCCGTCATCCAACAATTCATTCATGGAAATACAGTGGGCCCAATGATTCTAGATCATTCAGAATTAAAAAAAGGAAAATCCAATTGACTTTGCCTCATACTTTAGGAGAACTTTAGGGAATGCCCACTATAGGTCGCGCTCTCATCGTCGGTCTTTTATTTATCTTTTCACTTGTGGCTGTGGGTTACTTCACCATCGTCACCGAAGGTGGTCCCTTCCAAAAGTCGGGTTACCAACTTCCCGTTTACTTTCCCGATGCAGAAGGAATCAAAATTGGAAACAAGGTGACCATCCATGGGGTTCCGTTTGGCTATGTTTCAAAAATTCGTTTGGTGCAGATCGATGAATATGGAAACTTACTCCCTGAAGGAGAAACGGGGATTGGAACTAAAGTGGAACTCACCCTTCTTTTAAAAGGGAAGGTGCAACTTTTCTCCAACTACGAAATTACCATCAAAAACGAAAGTCTACTTTCTGGACGTGTGGTCTCTCTCGACCCCGGATCCAAGTTCCCGGTCGATCCCAAAACCAAAGAATATATGATGACAGAGCCTGCTCTGACCAAAGTGGAGATTTCTCCCAAATCAGGAAAACTGATGCCGATCCAAGGAAAGGTCACCCAAGACCCCCTTGTTTCTTTATCCGAACTGATTGCTGAAAATCGCTCCGATATCCGTAAAACAGTCCAAAACATCGCGGGAATCACCGGAAAAATCAATGAAGGCCAAGGAACTCTGGGAAAACTTATCAATGAAAGTGATGTGCATAAGTCTGTGAATACCACTCTTGGGGATGCTCAAGTGGTTTTAAAGGAACTAAGAGAGGGACTGGAAGACACAAGGGAACAAGCTCCTGTGACCAGTTTCATTCGTTCCGCCCTCAGTGCTTTTTAAGCACTAACACGTAAAATGCGGTCCTTTTTGTAGCAAAATCCTTTGGTTTGATGCACAAATTCGGGCCGTCACATTCCCACCACACTGTTGTAAAAAGGAGACATTTTTTTGACTTGGGCCTACGGTTTTGGAATTGTCCCTCCCCCCTTTTCTACAAAATTGTAAGTAGGAACAATTATGGTAACGGCGATACATAGAAAAACCATCCAAAACTCCATCACTCTTCGGGGAATTGGCGTACATTCCGGGAAAATGGTGACTTTGCGGCTCCATCCGGCAGAAGCAAATACAGGACTCATCTTTTACCTCTACAAAGGGACTCAAAAAATTCGAATTCCCGTCTCTCTCGACCATGTGGTCGACACAAGTAACGCCACAACTATTGGGGACGGAAGTTCCAACCGGGTGCAAACCATAGAACACCTTCTCGCCGCCGTTCACACCCTAGGCATTACTGATTGTATTTTTGAAATTGATTCCGTAGAAGTTCCGATTATGGATGGATCCTCCCTGCCGTTTTGGGAAGGGATTCGTTCGGCAGGAATCCGGGTTCTTCCTGAAACCATTGAACCCATTACCATCGCCAACCCCATTTGGGTAGTAGACGGGGACAAATACCTCGTAATGCTTCCTTCCGATGAACTCAAAGTCACTTATAGCATCGATTTCAACCACCCCCTCCTTAGAGGCCAGTCCTACACCACCACTCTTGACGAATCCATTTTAGGAACAGACATCCTTCCTGCCCGAACTTTTGGGTTTTTGAAAGATGTGGAAGCCCTCCAAGCAAGAGGCCTTGCTATGGGTGGATCTCTCGACAATGCGGTAGTATTGACGGATGACGGGTATTTGAACGAAACTTTACGTTATGACAACGAATGTGTCCGTCACAAGATCCTCGACCTCATTGGGGACTTGGCCGTCATGGGTCGACCTTTCCGTGGTCATTTGATTGCTTCCAAAGCGGGTCATGCCTTAGACATCTCTCTTGCCAAATGCATTATGAGCCAAGTCACAGGAAACGAACTCACTCAGTTCAAAAGCAAAAGAGTCCCACTTTTCGCTAAAAAACAAGCGGTCCGTTAGAATCCGGCGTTTTTTACTTTCCAAACGAAGCCCAGCCGAAAGTATTTTTGGCAAAGGGACGGATGGAAGAAAAAACCACATTCAAAGGCATTTCTGCTTATCCAGGCACAGTTTATGGCAAAGTGTTTCGTTGGAAACAATCCAAACGAAAACGCGAAGACCGCACGGACCTCTCCCCTGACGAAATCAAAGAAGAGGTAGACCTTCTAAAAAAGGGTCTTCTGAAAACCGAAGAAGACTTGGCCGATCTTGTCCAAAAATCGAAGGCCAACAGAGAACTTTCCGAAATTCTAGAATCCCAAATTGTTTTTTTAAATGATCCTTTATTCCGCGCTCGAGTTTTTGAAAGAATTTCGCAAAACAACGAGTCGGCGGGTCTTGCCCTAGAAACAGCTGTTAGTTCCTTATACGACGAATTCCAATCCATTCCCGATGAATTTTTTCGGGAACGTGCCGATCATATTTTAGATATTGGCAAACGAATTGAATCCAATCTTTATCCCGATAAAATCTCCGACCAAACAAAAATCCCTGACGATGTCATTCTTATCGCCAAGGAAATCACTCCCTCAGAAATGATCCAATTAGGAAAGGGTCGCCTACGAGGTATTGCCACAGACTTTGGTGGTAAAACTGGACATACAGCAATCATCGCTAGAAATTATGGAATCCCTACGATTGTGGGTTTAAAAAACATTACCTCACATGTAGAGGATGACGACTACATTTTGTTAGATGCCACAAAAGGAATTCTAAACCGGTCTCCCGGGATTGATGAAATTAAACTCGCTGGAATCAGAAGTGAAATTCACAAAGTTCAACCACTTCGCGAAATCAGTGATGGTCCAAGAGAAATCAAAACCAAAGATGGCAAAAAGTTTTCCCTCCGTGCCAATATCGATTCCGAAGACGAAGTGGATTTGGCTTTTGAACAAGGAGCCGATGGAATTGGTCTTGTCAGAACCGAAATTCTATTCATTCGGTATGTAGAATTCAAACCCACAGAAGAAGAACAGTTTGCTGTTTATAAACGAATCTTACTAAAGATGGTAGGCCGCCCTGTAACTTTCCGTGTCTGGGACATTGGGGCTGATAAGATGGAAAATGGCTATGAAGAGGCCAATCCCTTTCTTGGAAATCGGGGAATTCGTTACCTGCTTCGCCATCCGCATTTTTTTAAGGAACAACTAAGAGCACTCCTTCGCGCCAGCGAATTTGGAACAATGAGGATCATGTTACCTATGATCACCACGCGTTCGGAAATTTTACAAACCAAAGCCTTGTTTGCGGAATGCCTGGAAGAATTAAAAACCACAGGACTTGACATTACTAAAAAAATTCCTCTAGGAATCATGGCAGAAACTCCTGCTTGCGCTTTAAACCTACCGTTTCTCGGAAATCATGTAGATTTTTATAGTGTGGGAACAAACGATCTTTTACAGTATCTTCTGGCAGTAGAACGAAACAACCATTTGGTGGGAGATTTATACAATCCATGGCAAGTGGTTTTTCTATTGTTACTCAAAAACATAGCCGATGTTGCCAATTCCCAAAAAAAACCCATTAGTATTTGCGGAGAGATTGGAAGTGATCCTATGTTTACCGCTGTCCTTATCGGGCTTGGGTTTCGCGATTTGAGTTCTGCGTTACCCTTGATGCGAGAAGTGGGAGAAAAGGTTCAGGAAATTTCTTCCTGGAAAGCAAAACTTCTCGCCGAACAAGTGATAGGTCTTGCCGGGGAAGAAAAATTTGAAGAAATTGAAGCCCTGGTATTAGAAACCAAAGGTTAATCAAAATTCGGTAATCATTGAATTACCGAACTCATAAAAAACCAAAGTATTCATTGGTTCGATTTTCTCTTAAATCGCTGGGATTGTTTTTTCTTCTTCTTTTCCTTTGAGCAAAGCTAAAATGGGTTTCTTTTTCCAATAATAAATTCCATACAAAAGAAGAGCACCAAACCAAGAACAGAGAACAAATAAACCATAGAAGTTTGTCATACTCCCCCATTGGTTTTGATAACCTGATAGAATCCCTGCAGCATAGTGCCCAAAGGCATTCGATAAAAACCAAATCCCCATAAGAACAGATGCATATTTAACAGGAGCTAGGTGGCTCACAAAAGAAAGTCCCACCGGCGAAAGACAAAGTTCACTTAGTGTATTCCAAAAGTATACAAACACCAAAAACAAAATGGAAACTGCTACTCCTGTTTCTGCATATTTTGCCGCAATCACCATTACGAGAAATCCAATTCCAAGGATAAACAAACTGAGAACAAATTTTACGACAGGATTGGGATTTTTTCTCCGTTTGGCAAGACCTGTCCAAAGTGTGGAAACAATCGGGCCAAAGAGAAGGATAAATAAAGGATTGATGGATTGTAAAACTGAGGCCGGGATTTCAAAACCAAACAAAAACCTATCGGTATTTCGCAAGGCAAAGAGGTTCAGCGAAGAACCCATCTGTTCAAACGCCATCCAAAAGAAAATACTGAAAAAAGAGAGTAAAACAATAAGCAAAATTTTTGGTTTGGTTTGGTGGTCTTTTGTGGCCGTTGTAGAAGAGATTTCACGATCTCTATGTTTTTCCCAAAGGGAGTTTGGTAAACGTTTGCTTCCGAAATAAAATACAACCATACCGATGGCCATTCCAAATCCCGCAGATAAAAAACCCAAATGCCAATCCACTCGTTCGCCCAAACTTCCGCAAAGAATCGGACCGATAAGTCCCCCCAAATTGATCCCCATATAAAATATGGTAAATCCACTATCCCGAAGACCCGGTTTCGTTTCGTATAACCTACCAAAGATGGTAGACATATTGGGTTTAAAAAATCCATTTCCGAGAGCTAATAAAACAAGGCCTAAATAGAAAAAAGAAAGTCCAGAAAAAGCGAGGGAGAGATGTCCGCAGAGCATAAGAAAACTTCCCAAATAAATGGAAAATTGATAACTAAAGAAACGATCGGTTAAATATCCCCCAAGAACAGGTGTTAGATAGACAAAACTTGTATAAAAAGCATAAACAGCACCGGCATCGGCATCTGAAAATCCTAGGGCTTTGACCAAATACAAAACAAGGAGAGCGCGCATCCCATAATAACTCAAACGTTCCCACATCTCTGTGAGAAAAAGCGGTGCAATTCCTTCGGGGTGTTGCCCCAATTCTATTTCGTTCGGCTTTTCCAAATGGTTTCCTCGTTTCCAGTAGAAAAATTGGCAAACCGCGCTGCAACAAAAAGATAATCAGAAAGACGATTGATATAAATTCGTAAGTCGGCATGGATCTCTCCACCAGACTCAATGTATACAAGTAGGTCCCGCTCTAAACGCCGACAAATTGTACGAGCAATGTGCAGAGTGCTTGCGACAGAACTCCCCCCAGGCAAAATAAAAAACTTAATCTCTGGAAGGACTTCCATAAGCCTATCAATTTCCTTTTCTAAACTTTCTACATCTGAGCGCAAAACAACCGTTCCTTCTTTGGATTCCTTTGGCACATATCCTGCCAACTCCGATCCAATTTCAAAAAGAAAACTTTGAACGCTTTTTAAGTAACCCAGAAAAGCTGGCTCAAAACTCAAATCTCCTGTGAAAGAAAGAGCAAGACCAATCGTACTATTGAGTTCATCGCAACTTCCGTAGAGATCAACCCTACGATCAGTTTTAGAAACTTTGATTCCCGAAGCCAGGTAGGTCTGACCACCATCGCCAAATTTGGTGTAGATTTTCAATTTCCTACTCCTTTATGCTTAAATTTTCTTTACATACATCAGTTTTTTGGTATAGAATCTTCTGGAAAGGCAAAATTCACGGAAGAACCAAGGGCAGGCAACCCCTTCTCTTCCCGACGGGAACGGATTTCTCGGAAAGTGAATTTTACTTTTCTCCGCATGTAGGGAAACAGGCGGGTCATGGACACACAGGAGGGTGTGACAATGATTATCAATCACAACATCAGCGCGCTAGTTGCGAAACGAGCGCTCACAAACACCGGGCGTGACATGGATAAATCCATGGAGCACCTAGCAACGGGTATGCGAATCAATAGACCAGGGGATGATTCCTTGGGATTCGCTGTGTCCGAAAAATTAAGATCACAAATTCGGGGCCTTGGCCAAGCAGAACGAAATACCCAGGATGGTATGTCGTTCCTTCAAGTCACCGAAGGATCTTTAGATCAAGTAAACTCTATCTTACAGAGGTTACGCGAACTTTCAGTTCAATCCTCAAACGGAATTTATTCTAACGAAGACAGAAAACTTGTTCAGTTAGAAGTTTCTCAGTTAGTGGAAGAAGTGGAAAGGATCGGAACTTCTGCTGAGTTTAACAAAATCAAACCATTGGATGGAAGGTTTTCTCGTTCTTCCAAAAATCCAATGACTTTGCAAGTGGGTGCAAACGGTTCAGAGAAAATAGAACTTTACATCAATACGATGACTAGTTCTTCCCTCAAACTGAAACAAGCTGGAAACAAGTTGACTCTATCAACTCCGAACAAGGCTTCCGATTCACTCCAAGTTTTGGATGATGCCATCACTAAAGTCAACCGCCTGCGGTCTGACCTAGGTGCCTATTACAACCGATTGGATTTAACTTTGAAATCACTAAGTAACAACTATGTGAACATTGTTTCAGCTGAATCGCAAGTAAGGGATGCAGATATGGCAACGGAAATGGTAGAATATTCCAAAAACCAAATCCTAACCAAATCAGGTGTGGCAATGCTTGCACAAGCGAACCTACGACCGGAATCCGTAGTAAAACTCCTCACGGACAGATACTAATCCGATCGAAAAAGAAACGGAAATCCTCCTTGCAAACAAGGAGGATTTCTTCAAACTTTGTCCTTATACTTATAGCGAGTGTAAGCGAGGACATTAACGTTGAAACAAATCATCTCCGGAATTCTTTCCCTATCATTACTTTCCACAATTTCTTGTGGACTATCCGACAATACAAAAAGACTCATTCTTAGTACATCCATTGGATGTGGAGTTGGTCTTGCACTCGGTGCCGTTTACGACGAAGCACAAAGAAAAAAAGATACTAAAAACAAAAAGAACGATTTCCAAAGACAAATCAAATCCTCTTTGGCACTCGAAAAAAAGAAGCCGCAAAACAAAGGTAAGATTGTGGGCCTTGGTGCTGGTTGTCTGGCAGGACTTGGAACTGGTTTTTATCTCAACACTATGTATGACAACATGGCCGAAGAAATGAAAAAACAAGGAATCACTCTTGAGAAAAACGAAAAAGGTGGAGAAACTGTCAGTCTTACTGCCACTATGGACGGCGGAATTGCTTTCGAAGATGGAAAAGCGGACCTAAAGGGAAAAGGGAAAGAGAACATTGACAAATTGGCAGAAGCTCTAGCAGCTTACCCAGAAACTAAAATCAATATTTCTGGACACGCCAATAAAACAGGTGCCGAAGACCTCAACTTAAGATTGTCCCAAGACCGAGCTGTGACTGCAAAGAATGCCATCATTGAAAACGGTGTGGAAGGAAAAAGAATTGGAACAGTCCAAGGAGTCGGTTCCTCAACACCAATCAAAAATGTGGATCCCAAAGATGGATCCAACCGACGAGTCGAAGTAGAAATTGTTCCTGCGAGCTAAGATCCAAACGACATAAAAAAAGGGACAGACTGTCCCTTTTCGATTCAAGTAAAAGCCTACATTGATTTGTAGGCTTTTTTATTTCTAGATTACAAAGGAAACGTAAATTACATTCCTAAACCTGGAAAACCACCCATGGCTTGCATCTGCTTGGCAGCTCCCGCCTGTGCATCTTGCAAAGCCTTTGTATAAGCTTCTTGGATGGACTTTTCTAGAAGGTTTTTATCTTTTTTATCAATCAATTCATCTTCGATTTGAATGGATTTCATTTGGAATTTTCCATCCAAAGTCACAGATAGAAGTTTGTTTTTTGAAATTCCTACAAAATTGAGACCGGCAAGTTCCTTTTCCATGGTTTTTACCTGCGACCGCATTTTCTTCATCTGTTTGAGCATATCAAACTTGTTTCCGCCTGCTCCACCGAACATAAGCACCTCTTTTCATTTCAGGATTATTTTTCTTTAAAAGAAGGCAAATATAAAACGCACCTTTGTCGATACTATAATTATGATCCATCCCAATTCCCCTTACAAACGAATCTGGGATCTTTTTGTTTTTATTTGTATTACTTACTTTGCGATCGAAGTGCCTATTCGCTTAGTCTTTCATTATAAACTCTCTGCAGGAGTCACCTGGTTAGAACGGGCCATCCAAATTGTCTTCGGATTGGATGTGATCCTCAATTTCAATACAGCCATTTTGAAAGACCGCCTTCTTATCCATAATCGCAAGATTGTGACCAAAACCTATTTGCGTTCTTGGTTTCTCATCGATTTTTTATCCGCCTTCCCTTTTGATCTTTTTGGTGGATTTTTCTTCCAATACTTTGGTGTCACTGACAGCCTAAAGATTTTAAGACTTCTACGGTCCGTACGAGTCTTTGAACTTTTTAAATCGCTCCGACTTCTAGCCCTTGGTGCCGATTCCGATGATCGGTTCAAACTGGTAGAAGTGATCAATCCGATGACCTTTCGATTGATCTTTTTTGTGTATTGGACGAGTCTCTTTGCTCATTGGGTGGCTTGCGGTTGGATTCATCTTGGGCCTGAGTTTTTAGCTGATAAAGATATTACGACCCGATACATCCGGGCCCTCTATTGGTCCGTCACAACACTCACAACCATTGGATATGGTGACATCACTCCTGTGACCAACGGACAAACTATTTATACAATGGGTGTAATGATTTTAGGTGTGGGTATTTATGGATATGTCATTGGTAACATTGCTACATTACTCTCTAACTTAGATGTCTCTCGTGTTCATTTCCAAGAAAAGTTAAACACGATAGATAGTTTTATCAAATATAAAAAATTACCTCCACAACTTGCCAACCGAATTCGTTCCTATTACGTCAATCTTTGGGAAAACAAACATGGAATAGATGAAACTGAAATTTGGGACCAACTCCCATCGGGAATAAAAATTGATGTGTCTATGTTTTTACATAACCACTTAATTTCCGTGGTTCCCTTTTTTAAAAATGCTCCTGAAGAATTAAAAAGAGAAGTGGTATTGGAATTAAAACCTGCCTTTTATATGAAAGGTGATATTATTTTTAAAGAAGGTGATGTTCCCCACAATATGTATTTTTTATCCAAAGGTCATGTAGAGGTGATCAAAGAAAAAACAGGTGAGTTACTTGCCACACTGAACTCTGGATCATTTTTTGGCGAAATGAGTTTGATTGACGATTCTTTACGAACCGCAACCATCAAAGCAGGTTCTTATTGCGATGTGTATACTTTAGGAAAGGACAGGTTTGCAGAAATTTTAAAACACCATCCTAAATTTGCACAACATATACAAGTCATCGCTGAAGAACGTAAAAAAAACCAAACATCGAAAGCGGCCAAAACAGAATGATGTAAGATTTCAGTCGGAAATTTTGAAATTTATTTTTTCAACGATTACGGCTTCAAGGAAAGAATTGAATTCTCTGGATCCACTAGAGCAATGGATTCATCAGCTAACAAATCAAAGGCATGCCAAGCATTACTGTCCTTCTTTAACGACTCTTGTTTTTCCGTTTTCGACTTAATAGATTCTGATTTCGGAATTTCGGCCAGACAAGGGATCTCTTCGATTTGTTTTAATTTTTCCAATAGTTCTCTATGTTTTTTGGAAGGTCCAAACCAAGAAGGAACAAAGGCAATTTTTTTCTTCTGGCTAAAAATGGTTTCTGTTTGTGAGATTTCATCTAGAAGTAAATTCACAGCTCGAATCGTCCATTTACTGGGAGTTACCGGAATCAGGATCAACTCGGAATTGTAGATGGCTGTGGTGAGTTCATGTTTGGCAGAACCCGGCGTATCTATAATTACAAATTTGTATTTGTTTCGTACTTCATCCAAAGCTCGTTTGAATTGTAAACAAAGGCTAGTCGAATCGGGATTGTATTTGGTCAGTTTGGCCAAACTTAAGGTAGATGGCAAAACATCAAATTGTTTGGTTTCCCGAATGCAGTCTGTCATTCGTTTCATCCCGAGAAGTACACTCATCACATTGGATTCATTCAGTTGGTTCAGATCCAAATCGGGCAAACAATAGTCTGTTAAGTCGCCCTGCATGTCCATATCCACAACCAGTGTTTTCCCCCGCCTGGCAAGGGCACAAGCTAAGTGGGCAGCAGTAGTGGATTTCCCACTTCCTCCCTTAATATTGGAAACTGAGATCACCTTCATGGGGCAAAGAATTGTCTGAATTCAGCTCTTGACCACTGATTTTTTTTTGAATTTTTCTTGGAAAGGACTTCGCATCGCTTAATTTGGTTCCAGTTATGGCATTCACAATCCGGTTCCGAGTTTGGGACAAACAAGAAAAAGAATTCACTCAGAAAGGCTTTAGTTTAACCCTCGATGGGAAACTTTTAAAGTTTGGACAACCCATTACAAACGAAGACAATTTTATTGTTAATAGTTTTACCGGACTCAAAGACAAATACGACAAAGATTTATTTGAAGAAGATATCATTGAACACACAGTTGCTAAAGGTGGAAACCTCACCCAACATACAGGTGTCATACGTTACAACAATGAACATGGTGCCTTTTACTTAGAAAATGGCCCTCCTCTACTCCAATTGTTTTCCATGCGAAAAGTAGGAAACCCGTATGAAAATCCCATCCTATATGATTTGTATTTAAAAAGTAAATCTTGAGATTTCTATTTTTATTTCTATCTTCCCTATTCTTATTATCCTTACCTCTAAGGGCAAATCTCTTGGAGGACTACTGGAAAGCTGTCCAAAATACAAAAGAAAAGTTTGAAATAACCGATCATAGCCCGAAACGTTTTAGCTTTCGATTGGGTGGGGAAATTCCGACGGTTCTTTTTAAAGAATCGCTTAATCATGAAGTTTTTTGGTTCTGCCAAAAGTACATAGACAAATACCATACAAACTATCCTTACCCTAGATTTAAAGAAGACATCAGATCCCACCTAACAGATCTTTATGGTGACCCTGCACAAAATTTCCTGAGTGGGAAACTGTCATTTTCCTGTTTTTCCGCTTGGAAGGAAGGAAACTCATCCCTTTTAAAACTCTCCTTCTTTTTGAATGAAGAAGAATTTTTTCCTTACCGCTGGGATTACTACGACAACAAGGGCCAACTATTTTTAACCGAAGAAGATGAAACAAAAAATGGGAAAAAGGATAGTTTTACTTATTATTCACACTCGGGTTGTCCCAAAGAAATCACAAAAGACAAAAATGATTTTGGAGCTATGGATGAATGGTGGTATTTTAAAAATTGCCAGCTAGTTCGGATCGAACACGATGCAAATGAAAACGGGTTTCGAGAACGAATTTGTCATTATGAAAATGGAAAAGAATCTTATTGTGAAGGAGTTGGTGAAAAAGAAGAGAGAGAAGCTGTTCAGTTAGAAAACAATCAAAAATTCCAAGAGGCTCTCAAAGCCTATCGGAAGTCTTTGAAAGAATACAAAAAAGAAGTTTCCAATGGAACTTCCAGAACCTGTTCCCTTTTAAAAAAAATAGCAAACATTGAATACAATGAAAGAGACTTTGTATCTTTTACAAAAACATTGGATGAATTTTTTTCCTATCGCGCTTGTGAATCAGATTCTTTGGATGTACTCATTTATAAATCTTATTATTATTTATACGTTCTTGGTGATTATAAAACGGCCAAGGATAGTTATCAAAAAACTGCCGAAATCTATCGGAAAACTCATGGAGAAATCAGTCCCGAAAT
>NZ_AOGZ02000007.1 GCF_000332515.2 Leptospira wolbachii serovar Codice str. CDC | reverse complement strand
GTTAGTTATTATAGTATCAAATTTTAGTCGAAAGGAATATCCAATCGAGCGCAAATTTTCTCTTAAATCTTAAAAAGCGTAAATAAACAAACTGCACATTCGTGGAGAGAAAGACTTGAATTGTTTTCTTCCAAAGCGTAAATCGACAACACCCTCATAAAAAAATTTGCGCGATTTCTTCTGTAAATCAACTAATTGCAATTAACGAACTAGACTAACCGACGTAGGCTGACCCTGAGTCCCCGGAGGGGACGTTAGGGCTGGAACGACGCTTGCGTAAGCAAGAGGAGTGCCAGAAGCCTATGTGTCGGAGACCGAACGAGGGCGCAAGTCCCGAAGTGAAGCGGTTAGTTGCTGTTATGCGTAGTTGCCAAGAATTAGATTTTTACCGTTAAGTTTTTACAATTAATACAGATTTATTTCTTTTACCTTTAAAAAGCTTTTACAGGTCTTCAGGATTAATTGGATTATTGCGATGTTCGGCGAATCCTAAAGGGAAATCAGGAGTAGAATATTTGTAATCTCTTCCGAGCTTTAGATCAAAGAATGCTGAGGTTCCTAAATGTGTTTTTGCCTTTGTTCTTATTTGATTAAAATATTCAAAATTGTTTTTAAGATCCATTAAATTTTCAGTTAATTGAAGTCCATAGCAACATTCGCTAATTTTAATGACTTTGAAACAAGGAGTTTCCTCGATTCGTTTTTTTCCAAAAAAATTAACATACGTAGGACCTAGAATAGTAAACCAGTATAAATTCGGGATATATTTTTTCAAAACGAAGGATGTAATTATCATTGTTGGGTTTTTGAAATTTGAATAAATAGAGACGTTAGCTTCATATTCAAAATTAAATTCACTCTCACTAGTCATTGAATGAATATACCCAAACTCACCTGTAAAAGTTTTTGAAGACTTAGTTAAGAAATTCTTGATCTGATGTAATTCATTATCCAATGTTTTCTTTTTATAATGAATGCTTATTGCTCCGAAAATATAATTTTTCTTTCCATTATCTATAATAGATAACATTCTATTTCTCTTCTGCTTTAAATAAAATGGAGAACCATCCCAAATTTCGAGAACCTTACTTATATCATTTTCTTCGAATATTTTATTAATAGGTTCTACATTATTGTAATATTCTGGTTTCAATTCGGTAATTGTTTTTAGAAATAGCTTTAATAATTTCAATCCTTCTTTTTTTGGTTTTATATCTTTTGAAATCAAGACTCTTGAAAAAATATCTAGCATGTGAGGCCTATTATTACTTACCTTTAAGAGAATCAATTTAATTTGTGAATAAGTTTTTTTGGCAATTACGCATAACGAACTAGACTAACCGACGTAGGCTGACCCTGAGTCCCCGGAGGGGACGTTAGGGCTGGAACGACGCTTGCGTAAGCAAGAGGAGTGCCAGAAGCCTATGTGTCGGAGACCGGAGGGCGCAAGTCCCGAAGTGAAGCGGTTAGTTGCTGTTAACCGCCGTTGAGTTGTTTTAGGATGGATTTCTATTGAAGTCTTTAATTCCCGGTATTTTGTTTTTACAAATATTAAAAACAATTTCGTGGTCGAGACCTTCATAATGATGAGAAATAACGTCTCTCATTTTCATAATCTTTTCCCATTCGATTTCAGGGAATTTGTTCAGAAATTGACGGTCTAATTTTACTACAGACTTTACATTGTCTCCGATTGCTTGTAATCGCATAGCGATTGAATCTAGGATTGTAATTCCATCTTGAGAGTTGATAAGATCATCCGGAAATTTGATTTTAAGGAATCGATTTTCGATCAGCAGAATAGATTCGAGAATAAACTCAAACCGTTCAGTTATTTCCTCAGACATTAATTATATCTTTCTGGATTCTATTAAGGAAAGAAGGTTTAATTTGATTTCGTTTTCTAACAAGGTCAACATTTCGTTCAAAAAGTTTTTCCAAGTATATTTTTAAACCAACGAATGAATCGAAATCAGGGTATTTCATTTCAACAAGTAAGTCAACGTCACTTTCCGAGTTAACTTTATCCTTTGCAAAAGAACCGAAAATACCAATTTTGAAGAACGCCAAAATCATTATTAAGAATGGGTTTGATTTTAGAAAGTTCCTTAATCAATTCTTGTTTAGATTCTACCTTCATGGTTAAATTATCTTAATTCGGTCTTAAAAGTCAATAATAGGAAGATCGAATTTCTTTATGATTTGCCTTTCTTTTATTAAATCAGTAAGATTTTTTCGCATTTTAGGTAGATTTTTGCGAAATGGCGGTTAACGAACTAGACTAACCGACGTAGGCTGGCCCTGAGTCCCGAACGCGCTGTTATGCGAAGGTGCGTTTATTTACCTATTGGAGTTTTACCTAATGTTACCGGAATATCTAGCTTATTTTCTTTAAGATATAATAACAATGATTCAGCTGCCTTTTCACCCAAAATACTTCGTTCAATGTAAATTCCCTTTATCTTGACATCTGGAATTGGTACTTCTATATAAGGCACAAACATTCCTTGGTTTATTCGAAATTTAGTATCGAGTTCCATATTTCGGTCATATAACTTTGTATAAGTAATTCTAGCCTCTTTTTCTTCGCTATAATCTGGATGCTTTATGATAAGCATTGTCATAAGTAAAGCTACAATAAAAGACATTTTGAAGTCATCTAGAAATTCTTTTGTTATATTATTTGAATTTAAAATTTCTTCAGCTGATTCTATTAATTTATTAATTAATGTATCTTGATCTTTTCTATTGTATATTACTGTGTAAAAGAACAACGGATTTTTAATGCCCTTTAATAAACTCATAGTATCAAAAGCAATCATATATCCGATAGATTCCTTTGAATAATAACGCCATTGGCTAAGTAAATCTTTTTCGATACAAAAGCTGGTAACAAATCTCGGGGCTTCTGAATGATGTTGTTCAATAAATTTACGTGTGGTATTTAGCAATTCTTCTAAAATGCCGGTTAATTTTGAGTTTTCGATTTTTTCTTTTATTAGGTTATGAAAATAAGTTGTTTCTGAAGGATCATTTAGGTATCGGACGTCACTGGCCCAGATTCTCCTTGATTCTAAAATTCCTTTAACTCCATTTATGTCTGTATAATGATAAATTTCTTTTGGATTAACTTGTGGAATTATTATTTCCTCCGTTTTTCTTTTAAATATTTCTATTATTTTTTCAAAGGTGTTCATAATTTGTTAGCACTTTCGACTAACGAACTAGCCTTAACGACGTAGGCTGACCCTGAGTCCCGGTAACGGGACGTTAGGGACTGGCCACGTAGCTTGCGTATGCAAGCGAGTGCCAGAAGGGAAATGTGCCGGAGGCCGAGCGAGGCCTTGTGCCGAAGCGAAGCGTTTCCGCGCTGTTAGCCGAAGTTGCAAATATATAGTTTAAATAAAAACCGAAGGAGAGATTTTGAATTTATCTGCAAGGGCTTTGATTTGCCTTACGTTTAGTTCTCGTTTTCCATTCAATATTTCTGAAACAACACCTTGGCTACCCAAAATAGCTAGATCTTTTTGTGTTAAGTTGTTTTCTTGCATTAGATATTTTAAAATTTCGATTGGTTCAGCATTGGGCTGTAAGTAATGATCGTTTTCATATTCTTCGATCAGATTTCCAACAGTTTCAAGAAGCGGAGCTAATTGATGTTTTTCATCATTTCCAACTTCATCAATAAGTTCATCTAAAACTTTAACTAATTTTTTATATTGTTTATCAGTATGAGGAACGGAGAGAATATCTTTTAGGTCATGCCAAACATTCTTAATTTTTTTAATTTCTAGAATCATATAATCTCCTTTTTCCATTTCCCCTTATCATAATCTGAATGAGTTAAAATGTATCTAATAAAAACTTTCTGAGTGTTAAAGTGAATAGCTGCAATTAACCTGAAGTTGTTTCCACTAATGTTAAAAACCGTAAGATTTCCTACCAAATCGACAGAATTAAATAGTTTTCTTAATTCATTAAAATCTTTAAATGAAGTATTTTTAAGGATTTTATACCAGCTCTTTAAGGAAGATTCAGAATTAGGATGTTTAATGATAAAATCATCTAATTTCTTCCAGCTGATAATATGCACCATTACCATTTGTATCTCAAAATGAGATATATCAAATATTTTTTTGGTTATTCGTTTATTTAGTTTTTTGTCAATTTCGGCTAACGATAGAGGCTTACCGACGTTTCGTGTAGCTGAGCCTCAGTAGGAGGCGTTAGCGTGACACGGAATGTGCCTTTAGGCCGAGCGAAGGCCCCACGAGAAGCAGATTTCCACAGAAATCTGAGTCGAAGTGGATAAGGACCTGAGCGAGCGGTAAGGCGATGTTAATTGCAGTTGGTTATCTATTGAATTTGTTAGATATATGAAGTGGGCTTATCTCGAGCGCAAATTTTCTCTTAAATCTTAAAAAGCGTAAATAAACAAACTGCACATTCGTGGAGAGAAAGACTTGAATTGTTTTCTTCCAAAGCGTAAATCGACAACACCCTCATAAAAAAATTTGCGCGATTTCTTCTGTAAATCAACTAATTGCAATTAACGAACTAGACTAACCGACGTAGGCTGACCCTGAGTCCCCGGAGGGGACGTTAGGGCTGGAACGACGCTTGCGTAAGCAAGAGGAGTGCCAGAAGCCTATGTGTCGGAGACCGAACGAGGGCGCAAGTCCCGAAGTGAAGCGGTTAGTTGCTGTTATGCGTAGTTGCCAAGAATTAGATTTTTACCGATAAGTTTTTACAATTAATACAGATTTATTTCTTTTACCTTTAAAAAGCTTTTACAGGTCTTCAGGATTAATTGGATTATTGCGATGTTCGGCGAATCCTAAAG
>NZ_AOGZ02000006.1 GCF_000332515.2 Leptospira wolbachii serovar Codice str. CDC | reverse complement strand
ACGCGTAGACAAAAAACGTTCAAACCATACCTAGATATAATTCAGAGAAAAGTTATTTGTATCTCTTTGAATCTTTAAGAAAAATTGCGCGCTGATTTTTTTTAAGAGATTTAACCAATTGCAATTAACGAACTAGACTAACCGACGTAGGCTGGCCCTGAGTCCCGGTAACGGGACGTTAGGGACTGGAACGACACTTGCGAATGCAAGGGGAGTGCCAGAAGCCTATGTGGCGCAGCCCAAGCGAGGGCTCGTCCCGATGCGAAGCGGTTAGTTGCTGTTATGCGACGTTTCCGAGGTAATCAATCAAATTAAGCCACGGATGGCGTTTATACTAAGCTTTTAAGAGAACAAATTCCTCTTTTTTCTTGTTTCTTCTTGGAACGGCTTTAATTTCAACATCAAAGCCACAAGCATGAACATAATCGATTAAAGTAGAAATTTTAATGTCAGATCTAGACTCAATTCTAGAAACGCTTACCTGGGAAAAACCATCAACATCGGTTTGTTTGATACCTTGGTTTTGTCTTAACTCAGCGAGTTTTAGTTTGAAAATTTCTTTCTGAGCCTCAGCCTTTGCTTGGTTAATTATATCTTGCGGAACAAATTTAGCTAAGTCAGTATCAAAGTTTTTTAATTCTTTTTTTGTTTTTTCTTAAGCATCTTACAAATCTCCCAAGTATTCAGAATATAATTCTTCTGATTTTTTAATCATCACTGGATAAAACTTTTTCGAAGTCGCTTTGTTTCCGCCAATGAGTAAAATAGCATTTCTTTTAGGGTCGAAAACAAAAAAGATTCTAAAAGGTCTATTTTTGCTGTTAACTCTAAGTTCCTTAAGGTTTTTAATCTTAGATCCAGTAATAGTATCTACGTGCGGACGTCCAAGCCTAGGACCGAATTCCTTAAGAATTTCAATAGAAACTAGAATATCCTTTTTTGCGTCATTATCTAGTTCCTTGATCCAGAGAATTAGTTCCTCAGTTCTCTTTATCTCATACACTAGACGTAATATAACATAGGAGTTATATCTGTCAATAGGCTTTTTTGTAGCTTTTTATCCTTTATTATCTCTCTAACGGGCATGGACGCCCGTTTTTAATTGGGCTCTCGGAAATGTTCGCATAACGAACTAGTGGAGACGACGTTTCCCGACCCTGAGTCCCGACGGGACGTTAGGGACTGGTCACGTAGCTTGCGTATGCAAGCGAGTGCCAGAAGGGGAATGTGCCGCAGGCCAAGCGAGGCCTTGTGCCGAAGCGAAGCGTTTCCATGCTGTTATACGCTGGTTTGAATGTACAAGTTTTATTTAAATATTTACTTTTGGATTTCGTTTTCTTCGAATCTGAAATTACCATTTTTGTCTTTGTATTTTTTATCTGGCAATCCATCTTTATTAAATTTAATTAATTCATCGTAAATTCCATCTTTGTCTGTATCAGTGTATTCAAAGATTTTTTTACCATAGAAATCATATGTAATTTCAACAGTATCGTAATCCAATAGGCTAGGGTTGAATACTTCTGAAACTAATTTACCATCGTAATTGTAGAATTTTGCATTTATTCTAATACCTGAAGATTTGTCATAGCATTGAGTTGAAATCGAATTATTTCTGATTTTGTCATTTAAGGTTTCGTATAGGCAATTTTCTCTATCACTATAATAGTAATTCATATTTGGGTTAAAAGTTGCGTTGTAAAATTTTTTGAAATTATCAATTTCAAGTAAATAAAGAATTAGAAAAGTAAAAGTTGATATTGAAAGGAGAAATGAGAGTAATTTGAATAGTGCTAAATTGTCTTTTTTCTCAGAAAGTGCTTGGATAGATTCGTATTTTTCATCAGGAATTATTTTTATTTTATCTTCGATAAAGACTTTTCCTGGAATTTTTCCATTATCTATTATTGATAATGCATCTTCAAATTCACTCTCTTCTACATATAATTCTAGTAAATTCGAATTTCTAGGAATAATTCCATTTAAGACATCTAAATCTTCACCCTTTAAGATAGGTTTTATTCCATTTGCTAATAATGCTGATTCGATGATTTTTATTTTACTATAGTCGATAGATGTAAAAACTAATTTCATATTATTTCCGGTTTTATATTTGTTTATTCAAACTTGCGTATAACGAAATAGTGGAGACGACGTTCCCCGACCCTGAGTCCCAACGGGACGTTAGGGACTGGTCACGTAGCTTGCCTATGCAAGCGAGTGCCAGAAGGGGAATGTGGCGTAGCCCAAGCGAGGCCTTGTGCCGAAGCGCAGCGTTTCCATGCTGTTATGCGACGTTCGTGCTAAACACTAATCAGATTTTCGTGAAAAACTTCTTCTAATCTTATTATCGTTTTTAAGGTAGGATTAGATTTATGCGGGTCTTCGAACTTTTGATAAGTTTGATAAGCAATATTGAGTTTTTGAGCAATTTGCTTTTGACTTAAGCCTTGTTTTTCTCTACTTTTCTTAAGCCAGATAGCAAAAGAGACATTTTTTTCAGGAGTAATGAATTTGATGTCCTTTCCTTTCAACTTTGAGGGTTCAGGAATATTTAATTTTCTAGAGTCGATAGATTCTAAATAACCTGTTAAAGCTTCTTGAGCATTTAAAATAGCTTCATTTTCATTTTCGCCAAAAGTAAAGCATCCTGGTAAATCAGGAAATTCAACATTGAAGACTTTATCTTTTGAACTGTATTTAATAATAGCTGGATAAGATATTTTCATTTGAGTCCTGCCTGTTTAAGTATTGCATTCATAGTTCCAGTTGGAATGTCTCGGTTACTATGAACCGGAACCGAGAGTGTTTTGTCTTTTTTCTTAAGGATATGGTGCGATCCAGTGATTCTATCTAATTCCCAACCGTCTTTCTTTAGAATCTTTATTAATTCTTTTCCCGTCACAAGTAACAATACAGCATTTGGGCTGTATTTGTCAAATGGTTATTTCTGTCATTTTTAGGTTAGGAGAGATTTTCACGACTGTTCGCATAACGAACAAGACTTACCGAAGTTCCCCGACCCTGAGTCCCGACGGGACGTTAGGGACTGGCATGTAGCTTGCGCAAGCAAGGCGAATGCCAGAAGGGGAATTTGCCGCAGGCCGAGCGAGGCCTTGTGCCGAAGCGTAGCGGTAAGTTGCTGTTATATGCAGTTGGCCATTTCATTAATTTATTATTCTTAGCGCTTTCTTAATTATTGGTGCTACAGTGTTAATGTTTATATTATTCTTTTTGCAATATTCTGATTTAATCCAATCAGCTAATTTTTTAGTACCTTTGCTTGAATTGCAAGCTGAACAGCATCTTGCAATGTTGTCAAAATTAATTATTGTAGCATCATTGATAATGTGTTCCCATGTGGCAGCATTTTTGCGAGATTTACCTTTAGGTACCTTCTCATCCAGCATTACATTGCAATAAACGCAAAATATATCTCGTTTTCTAATTTCGTTTTCCAATTCTATTGGAATTTTCCATTTATTCATATCTAATTATTGGTCAGATTGTACTCTCTCTCTAAAAAATGTACGCCTGTTCGAATAGGATCGTTTTGCTTCCTAAGAAATTCAATGTTTGTGATGTATTGTTCTGGAAATTTCTTGAAATCATCTGCCATTCTTTTTAAACCAGCGGGACATAGGTAAGCAGGAGTGTTTAATCCTTTTACACCTAAAGAAGGAATTTTTTCATCAAAAAGAGTTTCTGCTACATTTATTTCAAATAATGTTTTTACAGCTTTATTAGATAGCTGAATAAAGTAAGGTATCCGCACAACTTTATAACCGAGACTTTTATATAGAATTGTATTTTTTAAATCTTTTTCGATAATATCAGGTTTTGTATAATGCTGAAGTCCATCAAATTCAATAACGATTTTTAAAGATTCACTCCTATAGTCTGGTCTGCTTCTATATTTGATTCCGTCGATTTCTCCGAGAGTTTTATCATGTATCCAGTCATGATTGTCAGGAAAGATAACTGTAAGATATTCATCGAGACCAGTTCGGTGTAAACCAGTGTCTTTATCTATTCCAGATTTTTTTGCTAAATCCGCCGTTTCTCTTAAGAATCCCCACTTTTTCATTATTTGTAAATTCATAGAATATTTTTGGCCAATTGCATATAACGAACTAGGCTTCCCGAAGTTTCCCGCCCTGAGCCTCTTGGAGGCGTTAGGAATCGCGGGAAATTTGCCGTAGGCCGAGCAAGGGCGCAAGTCCCGCAGCGAAGCGAGAAGCCGCTGTTAATTGCAGTTTCTGAAAGTAAAGAAGCGATATTTGCAGAAAGGAAAGAATTGAACTGATGAATTTCTCTTTTTCTTCGTTTCTTGCTTTTTTCTTAAGTTTCTTATTCTTTCCTTTCTTATTACCGTAAATCTTGTTTTCCGCTTAAAATCCCAAGTAAGGCAAACGCAAGTGTATTCAATTGCACAAACGTATTTGAAAAAGCGTAAAAGATTAGAAAGACAAAGTTAAGGGAAAAAGTTTTCGACAATCTCTTTGAAATTTTCTTCTTTCTTAATTTCTTTTGTTTTTCTCTTTTTTATTTCTTATTCACTGCTTAGCTTAATTAAGCGGAAAACATTTTTTCTTCATTCTTCCACTAAATTTTTCAGAAATTGCAATTAACGAACTAGACTTACCGAAGTTCCCCGACCCTGAGTCCCAACGGGACGTTAGGGACTGGCATGTAGCTTGCGTAAGCAAGGCGAATGCCAGAAGGGGAATTTGCCGGAGGCCGAGCGAGGCCTCGTGCCGAAGCGTAGCGGTAAGTCGCTGTTATATGCAGTAAACCATTTTATAAAGCTTCTTCCAAAATTTCTGATTTAATCTCTATATCATTTTGAATGAATCCGAAGTATCCACTAATCAAAAGAATTGGAGCAAGTTGGTAATGTTGAAATAATTTCGCTAAACCAATAGAAACACCGACATATGTAAATGTTAAAGTTCTAGTAGGATTGAAATCTATTTTTTTATCAGAAATGAAATTAATTGAATACTTTTTGTTTGATACATCGAGATCATCACAAAAATTTGAGTTTTTAGAATACTTCAATTTTCTGAGACTGTAAGATTCTATTGAATTACATTTTTCATTTATTATGTTTTCTTTACTTCTTTTTTCGTTTATTCCAAAATATACGGTATGCAAACCACTTAGATTTGAGTAAAAAGGTGTTGTGTTGGATACTTTGACTCCAATTGATCCTACATATTTTCCTTTTGGTATTTCTATTTTAAGTTTATTACCATTGATATTTTCGCTAAATTTAAATTTTGATCCAAATTTAAAGTCATCCTTTGAAATATAATCAATTGTTTGGAGATTTATTTCAATTTCCTTTGTTACTTCAGTTAATTTGGTAAAATTAATTTCTATTGTTACATTTTCTTTAGATGTATCCTTTAGATCAGTATTGTTGATTTTCGTTTCGTTTGGTGTTGAACAAGAAATTTGAAATGAAACTATTATTATTAGATTTTTTAGATTTTTTAGATTTTTCATAAAAGATTGTATTTGGTTTATTGCATATAACGAACTAGGGGATACGACGTTTCCCGACCCTGAGTCCCGGAGGGACGTTAGGGACTGGAACGACGCTTGCGCAAGCAAGAGGAGTGCCAGAGGGAAATGTGTCGGAGACCAAGCGAGGCCTTGTGCCGAAGCGCAGCGTTTCCCCGCTGTTACACGCAGTTTCCGAAAGTAAAGAAGAGATTTTTCTAGAAAGGAAAGAATAGACCTGATGAATTTCTTTTTTTCTTCGTTTCTTGCATTTTTCTTAAGTTTCTAATTCTTTCCTTTCTTATTACCGTAAATTTTGTTTTCCGCTTAAAATCCCAAGTAAGGCAAACGCAAGTGTATTCAATTGCACAATCGTATTTGAATAAGAGCAAAAGATTAGAAAGGCAAAGTTAAGGGAAAAAGTTTTCGACAGTCTCTTTGAAATTATCTTGTTTCTTAATTTCTTTTTGTCTTTCTCTTATGTATTTCTTATTCACTAATTAGATTGATTAAGCGGAAAACCCTTTTTTTCTTCATTCTTCTGTTAAGTTTTTCGGAAATTGCGTGTAACGAACTAGCCTTAACGACGTAGGCTGACCCTGAGTCCCAACGGGACGTTAGGGACTGGAACGACACTTGCGACTGCAAGGGGAGTGCCAGAAGCCTATGTGTCGCAGACCGAGCGAGGCCTCGTGCCGAAGCGAAGCGTTAAGGCGCTGTTATACGCCGTTAAGGAGTTACTTGCTCTGGTTTTAATTTGTATGATTTTTTATCTGCAATCATCTGATAAACCTTGATTTTTTCGATATTATTTGAATTGTATATTTTTATTTTTTGTAAATATTTATTTCGGTCAATAACAGGAATTTTTGCACCTAAATATATTGCATCAATGGTTCCTTTGGCTGCGATCAATATATTTTTATGTTTAATCATATAACTATCTAATGTTAAGGCTCTATACTCTTCTTCATATTTCCATGAATTATGCTTATTTTGAAAAAAATTATATATATAGCTAGGGTCATCTTGCCATCTAAGCCAAGGTTGCGGCATTTTTTTTCCGTATAATACACGGTTTGCAATTATTATATTATTTAAGATAGGAATGCCTGTATTAAGTTGACCATCTTCTAATTGCAGTCCAATAGCTCCTTTATCATTCAATACTTTAAAGCTTACACACAAACCTTGATGGTTATTTGCATAATGACTCCAAAGAGGAATTACATTATTAGACTTCGAGAAACAAAATATTCTATTAATGTCGCCTGCGGTACTACTTAAAGGTAATTGGTCTTCACTGATATCTCTGTCGGCATTTTGCAAGGCTAGCTGTTCGGATGTTTGTGCTGGTATACCGGATTGACTAAAAAAGTTTTTCCACTTTTGATAATTACCACGGTAAATTGTTACGGATTGGCAATCGAAAGGATCGTTAAAATCATTTGGACTGGAAAAATAAAGCTCTCTATTAAATATAAGACGCTCAGTGTATTCATTTAATTCTCTATATTTATAAAGATTGGTGATTTTCCTATTATAGAAATTATCAAGTATTGGACGTTTATATTTTTTCATTTTTTTTCCTTAATGGCGTATAACGAACTAGGGGAGACGACGTTCCTCGTTGCTGAGCCTACGTAGTAGGCGTTAGCGTCGGCGCGTCTTCTTGCGTAGCGAGAAGCGTGACGGAGAGGAATGTGGCGCAGCCCAAGCGAGGCCTCGTGCCGAAGCGAAGCGTTTCCCCGCTGTTATACGCTGTTTGAAAGTTTATAAGGTGAGTCACCAAATCCAATGGCATTTAGCTTTGAAAATAAATCTTTTTTTTCTGGAAATTTTCCAAGTAAAGAGGATATTACTCTTTTCAGATATTTTGTAGTGATCTTAGTATATTCGAGAATTTCATAGAAATCTACCTCGCCGTTATGAACTAGTTTTGATCGAAGATTATATGCTTTTTTCATTTTCTCGAATATTGCTTGTGATTCTTCTGGTGTTTCTCCGATTAGAACCGCTGTGCATCTAGCCAAAGTATAGCTTATTTGATCTTTTCCTGTATTGAATAATATTTCAAAAGCAATTAGTATACTTAAAAAACGCATATTATCATTTAGATAGTATGATAAATCTAAATAATTTCTAGAAGAGTTAATATAACTCGGAATATCCAATTTATCAATATTTTTTATTAAATTTAGAAGATTGGGATATTCCAATTTGAATTTTTCATTAGTTACAAATCCAATTTGTCCACCTAGATGAGCAATTGCTTTATATGTGTTGTTGTCATTCGTTAGGTAAGCAATATGGAATTCAGGAACTTTTATATATCCAGAACTAATTATATTGATATAGGATATTTTTGAATTTATATCACTACTTATTTTCTTTGCATCATCTATTAGTTTACTAGGCCAACGAATACTGGAAATCGGTATTCCTGAATCGTTGCATTCTACTTCTGAGTTTGGAAGTTCAACGTATAAATAATAATAGTGATCTTCAGCTGTAGAAAAATAATGGCCGATTTCAAAAAATCTATCTCTACCGGATAAAGTGTAAAAGAATTTTTGGACATCTATAAAATTTAGCGTATTGATTTCAACGGCTAAGGTATCTTTCAATAATAATACTTGATCAGATGCATTTATGAAAGGGGCAACTAGAAATAACGGTTTCTTATTCATGATTTTTCAAATAGCGTATAACGAACTAGCTAACCGACGTAGGCTGGCCCTGAGTCCCAACGGGACGTTAGGGACTGGAACGACACTTGCGCAGGCAAGGGGAGTGCCAGAAGCCTATGTGTCGCAGACCGAGCGAGGCCGTGAGTGCCGAAGCGAAGTGGTTAGCGGATGTTAATTGCAGTAGGTTTCTGCAGATAAAAATAATTGTCGAAAGGGAAATCTCATCAAGCGCGAAAATTTTCGATCCGAATCTTTCTTTTCTTATAAATTTATATTGGAACTAGCGAATTAAAAACTCATCTTTCTTCGTTTAATAGAAAAATATAAATCTTTAGCAAATCACAGCTTGATAAAAGATTATTTGGAGAGAGTTTCCACTACTAAAAGGCAGTAATATATTAATTCCTCAACCCTTTCTAAAGAAAATTTTCGCGCTTTTTTTTTATATGATTTAACCTATTGCAATTAACGAACTAGACTTACCGAAGTTCCCTGACCCTGAGTCCCGGACGGGACGTTAGGGACTGGCACGGAGTTTGCGGATGCAAACGAGTGACAGAAAGGGAATTTGCCGTAGGCCGAGCGAGGCCTTGTGCCGAAGCGTAGCGGTAAGTCGCTGTTATGCGTAGTTGACCATTTATAAAATTTATTTTTTTATTAGATTACTAGCCCAATTAAAAACAAGTTCAGCTAATTCAATGGCCTTTTCATATTCAGCATTAAGAATTTCTTCATAATCACCGGGATATCTAGTAGAGACTGCATAATCGGTTAAAATTGCAAGTTCATCAAAGAAACTAGGTTTTTCAATTCGATCTGGCAATGAAAGCATTAGAGTTTTAATATTGTGAGTAAATAGAAATTCCACATTCTCTTTTATCAAAACAGCTTTTAAAGATTTTTCAGCAGTTTGTTGAGCATGAAAACAAAGTTGATTTAGTAAAATATCATTTTTATCCCCAAGTTTAGCCAGGAGTAAATCGCTTTTTGCATGAATAAGCCAAGCTTCTGGAGAACCTGGGTCATCATGCAGCATAGAGTTCTAAACCATTTTTAAGTGCATGAAAATAAATTAAATGTCGGATATTAGAATATTTTTCGAGAGTTTCGGGAGTAGCGACAACAATGTCAAATGAGATTTTGATATTACCTATATTTTTATAAAGATATTGCGCAATTTCCCTTTTATTAGTTCCGTCAGGCATAATGATTAGAAGATCATAATCACTATTCTTTCCTGCCGTTTTAGTTGCTCTTGAGCCAAAAAGGATAATTTTCAATGGATTTACGAGAGAAATGATCTGGGTTTTTAAAATTTCTAGCTCTTTTTCCATAGGCATAAGATATGGCAATTTATGAAAAAATCAAGCAAGAATAAGTGATTAAAATAGGCTTATTTCACTAATTAAATTCAAGGTCTTATTCATGTCCTGAGGCATACATTTGGGTATGACTTCAAGACATGGGTAACGTTCATGCGTCAGGAGAAGGGTAGTACTTTTTAGTAACCTTCCTTGGTTTATGAACTTTATATGAATTGGAATCAGGATTAATCAAGAATAAATTTTGATCGAGATTACCTAACTTATTATTTCCGAACCAAATAGAAACGGAATCGAATTCTTTTTTAATACCGACATTAAACCCGTTAAAGGATTTCCGATCATGATGAGATTTCCATTGTAATTGATGTAACCGCGATCGTTAACATGTCTTTGCTTGAATCCAGTCTACGCGTAGGCGATTAGAAGTTCAGCGTT
>NZ_AOGZ02000005.1 GCF_000332515.2 Leptospira wolbachii serovar Codice str. CDC | reverse complement strand
CACGCGTAGACTTCAATCTCGGAGAGAGCATCTAAGTGATCTTTTTGATTTTTAATAGGTTTAATGTTCATTTAAATCACCTCAGCATTGATTTTGTCATATTGTTCGTGAGTTCCTATAAACCTTATAAATACAGTTTGTAGGTTATAATGAATCTTCACAATTAATCTGTATTTGTTTCCATGTATATTGAAAACGATTCTATTATCCTTGAGGAAACTAGCATTTCTGTATTTTTCCTTAATATCGGAAGGAGATTTCCAGAAAGCTTTCGAAGTCTCTTTAAACCAAACTTCGATCGGAATTTTGGAGTCGGAGTATTTGGGAATAGAGTAGAAATCTCTCAATATTTTTCTAGAAATAACCCTCACAAATCAATAAGCACATGTTCCCGAATCGGTAACAACAACTTTTTTGCCTTTTTAGCGAGCATGGACGCTCGCAATTTATTAAAATAGTAGCGCCCGAAAATTTTCGCATAACGAACTAGACTTACCGAAGTTCCCCGACCCTGAGTCCCGACGGGACGTTAGGGACTGGCATGTAGCTTGCGTACGCAAAGCGAATGCCAGAAGGGGAATTTGCCGGAGGCCGAGCGAGGCCTTGTGCCGAAGCGTAGCGGTAAGTCGCTGTTATACGACGTCTGAAACTAAGCCGAAAGTTTTCTGTTTTTAATTGATATCTCTAAATCTAACGCATGACATACTTTTAAAAAAGTAGATAAATTGCAATTTACTCCATTTTCAATTTTCGATAATTGCTGCTGTGTAACATGTGCTTTTTTCGCTAGATCAGATTGGGATAGTCCTTTTTTTTCTCTCAAAGATTGCAGTTCAATAGAGATATTAACAAGTTCTTTCTCTTCTTCAAATTTTTCCTTAAAAGATTTACTTTTTAACTTATTATCTAAATGATTCTTTAACGATCTCATAAATTTAACTCCTTTAAGATTTTTTCTGTATATTTTTGTAAGAAAGATTCTCTTCTTTTAACGGCTTTATTAATTTCTGCTTTAGGAACTTTATCCGTATTTTTAACAAATTGATTCGTAAGTATTATATAATATTTATAACAAAAGAAATATAGAATTCTAATTTGTGATCCTGAAAGTTTAATTCTTAATTCATGAATTCCGTCAATTAACAGGTCAGCGTATGGTCTAGGGAGATTTGGCCCTAACTCCGCCAGTTTATCTAACCAAGCGAATATTTTTGCCTGATTCCTTTCATCCTTAGAATTGATAAAAATCTCTATTTCGGAGGGTTGATTCTCTTTTTCAGTAAAATAAAGAATTTTCCATTTCGTTGACACAGTTCACATTACATCATAAATGACGTAATGTCAATCCTTATTTATGATACAGAATATATTTTTTCAGATGTCGTATAACGAACTAGGGGAGACGACGTTTCCCGACCCTGAGTCCCGACGGGACGTTAGGGACTGGCACGGAGTTTGCGGATGCAAACGAGTGACAGAAGGGAAATGTGGCGCAGCCCAAGCGAGGCCTTGTGCCGAAGCGCAGCGTTTCCCCGCTGTTATGCGCCGTTTTTCTTTGGTAAATGAAACGATATTACAGCCAAATCAATAATTCTGTTTTTATCATCGTTTAGATTGAATTTATAATTAAACCAGGTTTCGTCAGTTAGTTGTAATTCTTTCTGAAAATTGGGATGTTTATTAGTTATTGTATTTAGCTTTGATAGAATTTCCGAAAATTCATTATTTTGGACAAAGTTTATTATTGCTACCTTTGAATTTCTCCAAGTTAAATATCCTAGTAATTGATCGATAGTTTTTAGAAATGATTTTTCACCTTTCCAGTATTTACATTCCGCTATGAATACTACACTACTATCGTATCGCAATGAGATATCGGTTTTGCCTATTTTATTAAAAGTTTCCCCACCAGCACTTCCTAGTTCAAAATTTGGGTCAAGGATAAGTAATATATGGTCTCTAATATCTTCCTCACTTTTCCCTTTATATGTGGAAGGCATTCTTTCGAAATTTTTTCCTACATCGTTTATAATTTTTAGTATCTGTCTGTAACTATTTTCATCTAAGGCAGGTTCAGGTTTGAATCCATCTTCATTAACGATAGGTTTTAGATTTATTTTCTCTCTTAAAAGAGGTTTTGAAACAGAAAATGTATTAGGAATATCATCTTTTTTTATAATTTTAACACCTAATGATGCCAGTAGGTTATTTTTTTGAAGGACTTGTTGTTTTCTTGATTCGATATTAGCCCGAATGAAAGTTTCTAATCCTAAATTGAAAGACTCGCAGTTTTTACGAATATTTTCATAATTACATAGTAAGTTTTGAATTTCTTTATTGTATTGATTTTTAATTTTTTCCGGTTCTGGATAAAATTTTATAATTTCGATTAAGAAACATTTCTCTTTGATATTGATATTTACTTCATAAGACATTAATGTATAAGGATTTGGTACTAATTGTAAAAGATTTACGTTTCCTTTGTAGGGAATATGGAATATTATTACTTCCTTTCTAAATGTTTTTCCTGGATCTATCAGCATAAAATCATGTTTTGGAAAATCATGGCCGGAAACGTTTTTTTCGATTGAATCGGCGTATACTTCTTCCAGTAAAATCTCAGGGATATCCAGTAAATATTTACTTAGGAGATAAGTAGTAAACTCTTCAATGTTTACATTCAAGATATATGAGTCCGTTTGTGAATTAACTTCTCTTGTGATTATTTCTTTGTATTCACTTACATATGTATCAAATTTTTTTTCAGTATATAGTTTCATAATTTTAATTAGTGAAAAATGGCGCATAACGAACTAGACTAACCGACGTAGGCTGGCCCTGAGTCCCCGGAGGGGACGTTAGGGATTGGCGCGACGCTTGCGTAAGCAAGAGGAGTGACAAAAGCCTATGTGTCGGAGACCGAACGAGGGCGCAAGTCCCGAAGTGAAGCGGTTAGTCGCTGTTATACGAAGGTTCGCATTTACTTCCAATTATATCTTCCGATATTTAAACCATCTTTTTTAGCTGCAGTTGCTAGATTATCGTCCGCGCTGAGAAAGAAAGTTTCTTCTTCTAATTCTCTGAATAGAAGAATCGCCGAAACGAGGTGAATAGCGTCGAAGCCTCGAAGTAAATATTTTGAATGAATTCTATCTAATTCAGAATTTATTGTATGATCTACGTTAATTTTGACAAGTTGATCCCAATCATATCTAAATTGTTTTATAATTGATTCTTTTGTTTTATCAGAGAACTTATCAATCTTTTGCTTTTTATTGATTGTGCCTAGAATTTCAGAATAGCCAACTTGCGAAATAGCAAGATATCGGTTTTCCTTCCAGATTTTTAATACAGTATCGGAAGCAAATTCATCAAAGTATTTTTTTACAAGAACGCTTGAATCTAAATAAAAAAACATTAACGATCTTTAAGTAATATATCAGACGCAGACATTTTTGACTTTGTTTTAAGCGGAGTAGTCGATTTACTTTGCTTATCTTTACTTGGAAGTTGTATCATGCCTTTCTCAGCTAAAAGATACATCTTCTCAATAGTAGATTTTTGTTTGATTGGTTCTTTTATTAGTCTAGCAATTGGTTTTCCGTGATCAGTAACGATTACTTCGTCTCCTAGCCTTGCTCTATCGAGATATTCGCTAAGTTTTGCTTTTAAATCTCTTACTCCGACATAAATCATTCTTTTGACTCCGAAATTGTGGTCACAATTGTAGGATAATGGTTACTTTTAGAGAAATCAAGACGAAAAAATTGCATATTTAGGCTTTTCTTTGTTTAAATAGAAATTTGCGAACTTTCGTATAACGAACTAGCGGAGACGACGTTTCCCGACCCTGAGTCCCGACGGGACGTTAGGGACTGGCCACGTAGCTTGCGTATGCAAGCGAGTGCCAGAAGGGAAATGTGCCACAGGCCAAGCGAGGGCTAGTCCCGAAGCGAAGCGTTTCCGCGCTGTTATACGCTGAAGTCGCTTATCGATTTTTTTTTGGTTCTGGCAATTCTTTACATATAGAATTGTTTATTAAAGAATTTCGAATTAATTTTAGATGATAAGGTGAAACTGTTTGCAAGTTCCAATATCCCAGATAGATCAAATGCATATCATCGTTTTCTATTTTCCCCATTATTTCAATTTTGTCTTCATGTGGTTTTATTTCTGCATTTTGTAAAGAGAAAATAGGCTCATTGAAGTAAATATAACATTCTTGAGTAAAGAATGGATATTTTTCTTTAGTTAGATTAAAGTATTTATTATCTTTGATTTGATCTAGTTTGATACTAGTTGTAGTTGTTAATAACAATATTTCAAAATCGGTATCGATTTCGCTTGGTGTTCTTAGACATACTAGCCATCTAGCTTTTTGATCTCCTCCATATCTTTTAAATATGAATCCATCCCATCTAGCTGAATCTTTTACTGCAAACATACTAATAGATATTTTTTAATTCTTTATATATAAGGAAATTATCTGCTTTATTAAGTAAATCATCATCAGATTCAAATTCCTCTTCGAATTTCATTAGCTGATTTTCTCCACGTTCGTAGTAAGCTTTTCTCCAAGACAGAATATCTTCATGTGATTTTTCTGACATATCATTGGCATTGATGTATTCTTTGGAATACTTATGGATTAGATTACGCATTAAGTTTACTTCTATTTGAGAAAAATAGTCCAAATCAAAATTGTTTTTAGATTTTATAAGTTTAATAATGTTTCCGTTAAATGTTTCATCTTCTACTGTAAAGGTTTCAAAAGTGTTTATCTTTTGAAATTCACTGTAAATTTCGTAAGGCACAGGCCCTCGTTTCATTGCTTTATAATCTAAGGATAATGAAGGAATACCATTAAGTTTGAGGGACTCAAAGTCAAAGAAAGCAAGTAGCTTATATAGAAAAGTTTGGGATAGATACCTATTAGTATTTTCGTGATGCTTTGAAGCTAAAAACGAAATGGCATTTTCTGTTTTTTTATTCATTTTTGTCTTCCTAGGTAATTTATCGGAAGCAGAGAAGATATCTGTTTAGACGATATTTTTTTAGTCAATTGATTGTCTACCTATCTAAATGAGATTCTATCGCATTTAGTGCACAATCTGATTTTAAGCATCTTTTGAGGCATAAATTGCGGTATGACTTCAAGACATGGGTAACGTTCATGCGTCAGGAGAAGGGTAGTACTTTTTAGTAACCTTCCTTGGTTTATGAACTTTATATGAATTGGAATCAGGATTAATCAAGAATAAATTTTGATCGAGATTACCTAACTTATTATTTCCGAACCAAATAGAAACGGAATCGAATTCTTTTTTAATACCGACATTAAACCCGTTAAAAGGATTTCCGATCATGATGAGATTAATTGATGTAACCGCGATCGTTAACATGTCTTTGCTTGAATCCAAACGGATAGGCGATTAGAAGTTCAGCGTTCGGATCAAAAAGTTTTTCCGATTTAACATAGATTTGTTCTGGAGTTTTCATGTTAAGAGCTTCGTGTGGTCTTTCTCTATTGAATTCAATTCTCCATTTATCGAAGAGTTTTTGGAAGAGAGTGATGTTACCAACGATTTCATGTTGTAGTTCTCGAGCCATGTCTCTATGCATTCTTTCATGAGCGCCATTTTGGTAAGGTTTACCTGGTTGAATGCGATCGAGCTTGATACCTAGAGAGAGCCACCAAACAGAGAGTTTAAGTGAGTCCCCAAAGAGACTGCATAGAAGCGAAAGGCGGTCCGTTGTCGGAGCGAATGATTTCTGGTAATCCATAGATCTTAAATAACCTAATAAATTCAGCTTTAACGGAAGGAATATCGCCTTTGGAAAGGGTCTTAATGGATAGTATGTATTTAGAAAAATCATCTCTGACTGTGAGAGGATTTTATTTTTTCCCTGTCCGGAGTATACCACCATCCTTTGAAGTCAACGGTCCAAATATGATTCGGATGGGTGGCTTTCTCGGGCATAGAGATTCGTTGTCCTGAATTAATTGGTCTTCTATTCTTTTTTTTCTCAAGTAGGCCTGCCTTCTTAAGAATGCGTTCAACGGTAGATCTGTTAGGAGGTCTTCTATCTGGGAATTTAGCTTTATAGAGTTCGAGTATTTTCTTAGCACCCCAGAACTTCTTGTTATTTTTGATCTTAATGATTTCTAGAATTGTTTCTTCTGCAATCTTAGCGGGAGAGTTCTTAGGAGTTCTCTTCTTATCCAGAAGACCATCTCTCCCTTCCTTCAAGAACCTTTCTTTCCACTTGTATCCACACTTAGTAGAGATGCCATACTGAGCACAAAGCTGAGTAAAATTGACGTCATTCTGGAAGCTATCCAGAACAAATTGAAATCTTAAATCCACGGTATTATTCTCCTTCCAAGGCATCCCAAAGCCCTCCTGTAAAGGTGATCTAAAGGGATTAGAAACCTGAAAGTGTTACCTATGTCTTGCTACAAAAGTGTTACCCATGTCCTGAGGCATACATTGCGACTTTTGCGTATAACGAACTAGACTAACCGACGTAGGCTGGCCCTGAGTCCCGAACGGGACGTTAGGGACTGGCCACGACACTTGCGACGGCAAGGGGAGTGCCAGAAGTCTATGTGTCGCAGACCGAGCGAGGGCGAAGTCCCGAAGCGAAGCGGTTAGTCGCTGTTATGCGAAGTAATTTCTTTTAAAATGCAATTCCTGCGTAAATAGAGAAAAAATGGTAATTTCTCGAATAGCCATTTTTATCTTCATTAATATCTTTTGTATTTAAATATGTGCTAACTAAAGCCATAGAATATCCAGGATCAAAAGTGTAATGCTTGTTTACTTTCCTCGTACTTAAATAGCCCAATTCAAATTCTGTTCCGATAATAAGGTTCGAGAAAAACTCTTTTCTGTATCCTAAACCAATAGAAGCAAAAGGCCGATCAGAGAAGGCTGTTGTTTTTTGGTAAGGAATTATTTCTAATGAATTATTCATATTTGTAGAAATTAGGTTTTCCGTGTATTTATATCCCTTTTCAATTCCAAGATTTATACTAGCATAGAAATTATTCCAAAAAAAGTATTGTGATCTTAAGATTAGTTTTTCTTGAGTTAAATATTCAGATTTTCTATTTAATGTTAATTGATTCTGTCTAGAGATGGAATTGATGAAATATTGTTCACTGTTCTTGTTTGGACTATTGTATGATACACCTAAATAGAAATTATTGAAAAGTCCATACATAATAGTCAAATACGATTCACTTGTTCCGTAAACGCTACTTTTCTGATTTAAGTTGTTTGCGTAAATAGGTGTATAATATATATGAATTTTTTTCCGCTCAGGGTCGCCTTCGCTATATAGTGGAATTGTAAGAATCCAAAATAGAATATATGTAAAATTTTTAAATTTATATTTAAGTTTCATTTTATCCTTTTAGTTTGAAATTATTTCGCATAACGAACTAGACTAACCGACGTAGGCTGGCCCTGAGTCCCGAACGGGACGTTAGGGACTGGCCACGACACTTGCGGATGCAAGGGGAGTGCCAGAAGCCTATGTGGCGCAGCCCAAGCGAGGGCTTGTCCCGAAGCGAAGCGGTTAGTCGCTGTTAAGCGCAGTTACTTATTATTTGATTCTTATATATTCAGTTTAATTTAAAAAAAACTTTCTATAAAGTCTTTAATATTCAAATGTTAATTTTAAAATTCTTTTTCTTTGACAAAATTAGAAAGAGATTAATTTCTTTAGAGTAATGAATTTATTAATTTCATTGAAAAAGATGCAAATTGTAACCATTTTCAATAAGTGAATTGTAAGCTTTAGTAATATGATCAGGAATAATTGTTTCTGATTGAAAACCAAATTTAGGATACTCGATAATCCGTTGTAGGTCACCGACAATTTCATTAATAATCATAAAAAGATTAATATGAGAATGCGGAGCATCAGATATAGAATAAATTGGTGAAGAAATATAAAAAATTCCTTCATTCCATTGTTTATCTAATGCTAATTTAATTCTTAAAGTCATAGAAGGTTTTTGAATAGCTAAGATTTTATCAAAATTAAGATTCAAAGAATTAAGAAGTTGTTTAGTAAATTGAATGTTTTCACCTGTGTTGGTAGATTCATTTTCTATAATTATATTTTCTTCTGGAATATTTGAAGATAATGCCAATTCTGCAAAGGATTCTGCTTCTGATTTAGGGAAAATATGTTTTGTGAAGAAATTTAAGCCTCCTGAAAACAGAATATAATTAGCAAAACCTTTTTTGTAGAGATCAATAGCATATTTTGCAACTCTCAGATCATGACTACATAGAACAAAAATAAGATCTGACTTCTGGATATTTTCCTGAATAGAAAGAAAATTCCAAATAGAATTAGCAAATTCTAAATCTTCTTCAGTTATTTTTTTGTGATTTTCAAAAATCATTTTAAGTAATTGCGCTTAACGAACTAGACTTACCGAAGTCCCCTGACCCTGAGTCCCGGAGGGACGTTAGGGGCTGGCACGTAGCTTGCGTATGCGAGCGAGTGACAGAAAGGGGATTTGCCGTAGGCCGAGCGAGGCCTTGTGCCGAAGCGTAGCGGTAAGTCGCTGTTATACGACGTTTTTTATATTTATGAAAAATTGCTAATTTAGAAGGATTTATTTTTTGAGATTTTCCATAGCAAGTTTGCTGATTTCTTTTACAGAGTTTTTTTCCCAAAGATTTTTTCTCCACTTTGTATAATCGAATTTTTCTCCTTGAATTAAGGCGAAAAACCTTTCTGCATCAACAATGTCCATATTTTTCAATAATAAGTTCATTCCTTCTACTCTAAGTTCTGTATCGGTTTTCATAATTCCTCCAGGATACTAACAAATTCAATTGGATTTATCAAAATGATGCTATTAATTAATCCAAATTTTTTTAAAATTCCTCTGTCTGTTGTTAGAAAGTAATCACATTTTTCAGAGATTGCACATGCAATGTGTAAAGCATCTAATGATTTTATTCCGAGTGAAGAAATGGATTCAGCATTTTTCAATATTTCATCATTTTCTACAACGTTAGATACAGATAATTCTTCCCATTTTTCAATTGCTATTTGTTTATCTAAGTAAGGATTTTGATCATTTTCAAACTTTAAAATGTATGACCAAATTAATTCAATTTGCTTGTTTTTGATTGCATCCTGTATGAAAAGTTTGGCTAGCGATTCAATTTTAATTTTGATGTCATCTTGATTGTCGTATGGACGGTTAAAGCAACAATTGTCTAAATAAACTCTAAATTTTCTTTTACTCATAAATCAAGGAAAAAGGCCACTTTAGTACTGAAATAGTAAACCTAAGAAACAGTATTCTTGTAATAAATTGATCTCAAGCTTTATTTTGAGTTAGTAAAGTCGAAATTTGAGAGAGATTTAGAGAAGTTTTGTTAAATTTGAGAAAATTTGGTATTTTTTAAACCTCAGAATTAATCTTCGAATTAATTTTAAAAAATGTCGTATAACGAACTAGACTTACCGAAGTTGTCCGACCCTGAGTCCCGGAAACGGGACGTTAGGGACTGGCATGTAGCTTGCGAAGGCAAGGCGAATGCCAGGAGGACAATTTGCCGTAGGCCGAGCGAGGGCTTGTCCCGAAGCGAAGCGGTAAGTCGCTGTTATGCGAAGTTTTTTATTTAACTTCGTAGCTATCGTAAATAATAATCCAGTCTCTAACTTCTTCGCAAAATTCCTGAAATCGAAATTCTAGTGTTTTTTTGAACAGGCCAATGTCATCATCAATGTTTGGATCGTCAATGCTTCGAATCCTTTCGTTATTTACAAAAGGTTGTTTGTCGTAATTTTCAGCTATTAATCTAACTTTATCAACTATTACGATCCATTTTAAAGTAGGTTTTGCCCCTAGAGTGTTTGCTAGCTGTAATGTGTTTTTAAAATCATCATATCTTGTATGTGCTGTAGCTAGCGCAAATTTTAGGCTCAAGAATTGAGTATCATGTTTTTTTAATTTTTCCACTGTTTTATCGAGCCATTCTATACTTAAGGTCGATCTATCTACATGTGTAATTGGTGTTTCATGACCGAAGACCCTTGTGCGATTATATGAATCTAACAATGAAGCTAGTAGTGAATTTAGAGTATAAGTGCTTTCTGTGATTAGTCTGACTTTTGGAATAATTGTTACTAAGAAATAGAATATACAGGCAGAAATAAATCCTACAGAGAGATCATTAGTGATTTCGATCGTTATGCTTGATGTTAGTATATTTTCTATAAACGTGTCGTTTAGACCACGGAGTATTGGAAATTTTATTCTAATTAAAATAAGAATTTGAAGACTGATACAAAAAAGTATAAGAATCAATCTGTCATTTTGATCTGTTTTGAAATGCATTTTAATATGTTTAAGCATATTTTGATTTGAATCTTTTTTTGATAGTTTCAATTTTTAGCTGAAAGTCATTCAAGGGTTAAAAAATTTCGCATAACGAACTAGACTAACCGAAGTAGGCTGGCCCTGAGTCCCGAACGGGACGTTAGGGACTGGAACGACACTTGCGAATGCAAGGGGAGTGCCAGAAGCCTATGTGTCGCAGACCGAGCGAGGGCGAAGTCCCGAAGCGAAGCGGTTAGTCGCTGTTATGCGTCGTTTTTAAGTTAATAGTTAAAATTATTAAACTCATCCCATCCATAGATTTTTTCAGATTTACTAATTTCTTCGAAATTATTATCTAATTCTTTAGTTATTATATCGGAGTATTTATAATTTTCCCAAAATCTTGGCCTAAATGTCGAGCTTGAATATATTGAGATATTATTAAAATAGGTTGCTACTCTTTGTAAACTCTGGTATTGCCATGAGAGTTTCCAATATAATTTAGATATCAACATAGCCAATGGAAGAATTTTTTTATCGATATCTAGAATATTGTTAAACCTATTGTAACCTGTAATTGTGCTAATTTTTTTCTCATCACCTTTAGTATTAATGTAAGATGTACGGTATGCTTCCCATGTTCCAAGATTTGAAACACAAATTAGATCGATCATTTCAATTGGTGAATTGATTATTTTTTCATCAAGGTTATAGATTTGGTCTTCTAATAATAATTCTGGATCTACTTTTTTGTTACTAAATTCATAGGAATGAGCTAAGATTCCATAGATAATACCGCTATTTAATTCTTTATAAAAGTTTCCTTTTCTTTTTGGATAAAGATTTTTGATTTTTATTGTATTTTGAAATATTTTTTCTAAATCTCTAATCCGAAGAGTGTTTTTACATTCGAAAGCAGCTAAAACTCCATTTGAAAAATATAATTTCTTGTTAAGAAGTATTTTAGGATAGTCAGGGTGTAAAACTAGTATATCAACTTGAGGGCTTGTTTCATTTCTTTCATTGATTATTCTTCCCTTCGTAATTATTTTAAATGAATCAGGAAGCCAATCTCTTAATATTTCAGCCCAGTTTTCCTCTCCTTGATCGCCCGCAGTTCCTGGATCTTCTGAAGTACGTTTATATATTCTAGAATATTCCGATTGGAGTTCTGAATAAAGTTGGGAATAAAATTCTTTGTATTCATGATTAAACATATATTTTTTTAAAAATGACGCATAACGAACTAGCCTTAACGACGTAGGCTGACCCTGAGTCCCGAACGGGACGTTAGGGACTGGAACGACACTTGCGGATGCAAGGGGAGTGCCAGAAGCCTATGTGTCGCAGACCGAGCGAGGCCTCGTGCCGAAGCGAAGCGTTAAGGTGCTGTTATACGCCGGTTGTTTTTATCATTTTGAAAATTTTAATTTAGTTCAAAAGATTAATGTAATTTCATTTTAATGGTTTATTTCTTTTTATATTGGGTCGACGATTTCGTTAGCCACATAGGAAAATCTTTTCTATTTACAAATGGGAGCTGGCCTATATAAAGAGAACTTTTTGCGATCCAAGTTGCAGATTGATCATAGCTATTGTGATACTTCTTGAATTATCGGAATTCTAGACGATTAAGGAAGAAGAAATTGATTTTGAACTTCTATCGAATCTCAATTTTCTCTTTGTTTGCGAATAAATACATATTAGCAATTTTTATTTGCTCAATAAATCTAGACTCATTTTCACATCTGGAAAGGAATGAGAGAAAGGCGCCAGCCGCATTATTTACGTCTTTTAATTCAGAATAGCATAACCCAATAGCATAAACTAAAGCACAAGGGTCCTTATAACCACCCTTCTCAAGGCCCTCGAGTAAATATGGTAGTGAGTCTTTATAGTTTTTTTCATTAAAATATATTACACCCAAATTAGCATAGTTTTCGCCTTGAGAGTTATCAAGCTCAATTGCCTTTTTTATATAAAATTTTGTCATTTCTAAATTACCTAACTGTTGATAAGCAACAGAAATCATTATTAAATACCCGCTCTTTGAAGAGGGGTATTTTTTCATCAAAATTTCAGAGTATTTTATTACTTCAATATAATTACCCTCATCAAAAAGTTGTTTTAGTTTCAATGCTTCAACTTCGCGCTCATCATTTTTGCAAAACACTAATGCAAATAAAATAATAGTTATAAATGTTTTTGTTAAATATATTTGAAATTTAGTATCCTTATTTCTCATTTTTTGCTTATTTCTCATTTATTTTGGTTTTTATTCTTAATTAAGATCATATTTTTTCTAAGTTCTAGATTCCAAAATGAAAAGGGATATTTGTTCATCGAGACTTACTGATAATGATGGAAATTCAAATTTTTTAAATATTTCTATATGACCTTACAAAGTGTATAAAAAAATTTGGTTTAGATGTTTAAAGGATTAATAATCTTATTCTAATTTTAAACGAAAAATTTGCAACTGGCGTATAACGAACTAGCTAACCGACGTAGGCTGGCCCTGAGTCCCAACGGGACGTTAGGGACTGGAACGACACTTGCGCAGGCAAGGGGAGTGCCAGAAGCCTATGTGTCGCAGACCGAGCGAGGGCGAAGTCCCGAAGCGAAGTGGTTAGCGGAAGTTATACGTAGTTGCGATATTATAGTATTTATTTTTTTTGATTTTATATTTCTTGGTTCGGTCTTTTTATTCTATTTTAAGAGTAAATATTTACCGTAAATATATGATTTTCATTAGCCTAACCAGTTAAGCAAATTTCTTTAATTTTTTCTTTATATATTCGAACTTCAATATCATGTCCTAAAAAGAGTTGATTATCATTTAGAAAGACAGAATAAGAATTGTTATAATTGAATGATATCTCTTTTATTTTATATATTTTGAGTGAAATATCCATTTTTTGAAATATTGGCTCACCTAAAGAAAGCCAAGATTTGTTTTTTAATTCTAGAACTGCGTCGATAATTTTATCTAAATACCGTTCCTGGTTTCGGAAAAATTCTGCAAGTATAGAGTTTATGTTTTTAATGTAATTGGAAATTTCTGTTTCATTGTTGGGAGAAAAATGAATTTTAAAATTGTTTTCCTTAAATTTATAATTGCAAGAACAGAGAATTATATCATTATTTTTGACATTTTTATCATTGTTCGATAATCCCAGTTCTTTTTGAAAATTAGGATCTATCCACAGGCTTATAAGTTCAATTTTGCTGTATTCAATCTTGAAATCTTCTTTGTTTAAATTTAATGATTTCATTTTTTTTTCGCAATTACGTATAACGAACTAGACTTACCGAAGTTCCCTGACCCTGAGTCCCGGAACGGGACGTTAGGGACTGGCACGTAGCTTGCGCATGCGAGCGAGTGACAGAAAGGGAATTTGCCGCAGGCCGAGCGAGGCCTTGTGCCGAAGCGTAGCGGTTAGTCGCTGTTATACGGCGTAAATTATTAAGGAACAATCCAAGAAGATTGCATTTTCGATTCAACTTTGAACATCGAATCGATTTCTCTTTGTACTGCGATAGGAGTATCTGCAGAGAGTTTTCCTTTAAAATCAGATGAATATCTCGTGATAGAATTATTTATTAGATTGTGTAGTTTGTATCCTAAAGTTGAAATGAAAGTTTCGCTTAGGATAATACTTTTATCAGCAAATTTTTTTAATTTTGAATTTTTTTGAGAGTCTGGTCTTGTTATCGTTCCACCAGTGTGTACTATAGAGTGTCTAAGTTGCCAAATTATTTGCAATTCTTCTATTTGATCCTTTGTGTAAAAGTCAACTCCTTGAGTTAATGCACGGAAGGCGTGACTAACTTTATGAGAGTCATGCCATATATGGAGGCTATCAGCAAATATTGTTCCTACTTGCGCAGGCTGTCCTCTATAGGCTGTTAATCGAAGTGAGTCTATCTCTAAACTTTGTATATCTTTCAATCTCTTTAGGAATTCAGATGGTACAAAGTTGTCTAAATATACACTATATTCAAGACATTTTGAAAACAATGACTTTTGGAATGTTTCAAATTGACCCATTATTGTTGGTAGAATGGATAAGATAATGATATTTAAATGTCTCTGTGCTTCAACACCCATTTTTTTATCGGCATTTTTGGGAAACTTAGTTTTGCAATAATCTACAGCATAGTGCGATATACATAAAAAATTTAAAAATGTTTTAACTGGATAGTCATAATAATCAGACATTTTACCGAAATCAGCGCTATTGGATTCAATTATATAATCTTGAATTTTTTTCCTTGGCCTTCCTAGTTGCATTTTCTTTTTTGCTACCATTTTTTTCCTATTTCCTTTTATTTATGCCGTATAACGAACTAGACTAACCGACGTAGGCTGGCCCTGAGTCCCGAACGGGACGTTAGGGACTGGAACGACGCTTGCGTAAGCAAGAGGAGTGCCAGAAGCCTATGTGGCGCAGCCCAAGCGAGGGCGCGTCCCGAAGCGAAGCGGTTAGTTGCTGTTATGCGCTGGTTTGGGGGCTTTTATCAATTTTTTTATTACATAAAAGTTATGAAGTTTAATTCTTCATAACTAAAGAAGAATTTTTTTAAATAACTGAATTTTAATAAAATTAGCTTATCTAAAATAAGATCTATGTATTATTGAAATTATTTTTTTGTATAAATTGGAAAGTTATCAATTTCTTTCAATTGTATTTCAAATTTATCAATATTGTTCAGTGATTCGTCTCGCTCAAGAAATTTTTTGAAATATATTTTTGCTCTATCTGAACAGTTATCAATCTCGTTTATTATGAATTTTTCTAACTTATTTCCAAGAAGGATTGAAGAATGATTTATTAAGATTAGAAATCTAATATTTTCTCTGAAATCGTTTGAAAAATCTTCCATACAGTGAAAAAGCAATGAGGATGAAATATATTTACTATTTTTTTTGAATATTGCATATTCAGCTAGGAAACCGCTGAAGCCAAGAAATTTCCGTTTTAAGCCTTTCGGTAAACTGTTTCTGAATATTTCTTTGGTAGAGGTATTTAGATTTCTGTAAGATATAGTAAAATTGAATAATTCATCATAAATTTTTTCTGATTGAGGTCTAGATTTAGTGTTTATTTGATCTAGTGTTTTAAATTCCTTAAGAAATAATTGATTCATGTGCAAAGCTTATATACTAATTTGTTTGTTCTATTGTTTGAATAATAAAGCAATAAAAGATGATATGTTCTTTTGAAATTTATCTATTACCTTCTTGAGAGGAATAGATTCCGGTATGACTTCAAGACATGGGTAACGTTCATGCGTCAGGAGAAGGGTAGTACTTTTTAGTAACCTTCCTTGGTTTATGAACTTTATATGAATTGGAATCAGGATTAATCAAGAATAAATTTTGATCGAGATTACCTAACTTATTATTTCCGAACCAAATAGAAACGGAATCGAATTCTTTTTTAATACCGACATTAAACCCGTTAAAAGGATTTCCGATCATGATGAGATTTCCATTGTAATTGATGTAACCGCGATCGTTAACATGTCTTTGCTTGAATCCAAACGGATAGGCGATTAGAAGTTCAGCGTTCGGATCAAAAAGTTTTTCCGATTTAACATAGATTTGTTCTGGAGTTTTCATGTTAAGAGCTTCGTGTGGTCTTTCTCTATTGAATTCAATTCTCCATTTATCGAAGAGTTTTTGGAAGAGAGTGATGTTACCAACGATTTCATGTTGTAGTTCTCGAGCCATGTCTCTATGCATTCTTTCATGAGCGCCATTTTGGTAAGGTTTACCTGGTTGAATGCGATCGAGCTTGATACCTAGAGAGAGCCACCAAACAGAGAGTTTAGTG
>NZ_AOGZ02000004.1 GCF_000332515.2 Leptospira wolbachii serovar Codice str. CDC | reverse complement strand
GTCGGTTAGTCTAGTTCGTTAATTGCAATAGGTTGAATCATACAAAAAAAGCGCGCGAAAATTTTCTTTAGAAAGGGTTGAGGAATTAATATATTACTGCCTTTTAGTAGCGGAGACTCTCTTCAAAGATTCTTTTATTAAACTGTGATTTGCAAACGATATATATTTTTCCAATTAAAACGAAAAAAAAATGAGTTTCTAATTCGCTAGGTCCAATCTTGATTTATAAGAAGAGAAAGATTCGGATAGAAAATTTTCGCGCTTGATGAGATTTCCCTTTCGACTAATATCTATAACAATAGAAACCTACTGCAATTAACATTCGCTTACCGCTACGCTTCGGCACTCACGGCCTCGCTCGGTCTCCGACACATTCCTCTCCGGCACGATTTTTGCCTCCGCAAATATCGCGCCGACGCTAACGCCTCATACTGAGGCTCAGCTACGAGGAACGTCGGTAAGCTTTTTCGTTATACGACATCACCTGAAATTAAATTCTGAATATAATATCGATTGACAACAGTATCGCTTTACGTTAGTATACAATAGTGATTCTAAGTTTTGCTGACAAAAAAACTGAAAAAGTTTGGAAAGGTGAGTTTTCTAAAGATTTACCAACTGAAGTTCAGAACCAAGGCAGAAAAAAGCTTAGGATGGTAAATAATGCTCAAAATATAGAAGATTTAAAAGTTCCTCCTGGCAATAAACTTGAGCCTTTAAAAGGCGATAGGAAAGGTCAGTACAGCATACGTATTAATGATCAATGGCGTATCTGCTTTAATTGGGATGGAAATAATGCTTCTTTACTAGAAATTGTTGATTACCATTAAGAAAGGAGATTATATGAAACGTTTACCAAACATCCATCCGGGACAAATTCTATTGGAAGAGTTTCTTACTCCCTTAAAAATCACTGCATATCGACTTGCGAAGGAAACTGGTATTCCGCAAACGAGAATCAGTCAAATTCTACTATATAAAAGATCTGTTTCTGCTGATACCGCAATTCGGTTATCGAAATTCTTCGGAACTACTCCGCAGTTCTGGCTTGGTTTACAAAATGATTACGATTTGGAAGAAGAAATGTTAAAAAAACAGAAAGAATTTAACGGAATTCACAATTACAAAGATTTAGCAATAGCTTCTTAATTTTTTATCATTACAATGGTGACGTCGTATAACAGCGACTTAACGCTTCGTTTCGGGACTTGCGCCCTCACTCGGTCTTCGACACATTCCTCTCTGGAACTCCTCTTGCCTCCGCAAGCCTCGTTCCAGCCCCTAACGTCCCCTTCAGGGACTCAGGGTCGAGGAACGTCGTTAAGTCTAGTTCGTTATACGAAATCTCCAAAATTTACATCGAATTAAATAAATAAAGGATTGAAATGGTATCGGATTGATTAAAAATATAATTATCCGATATGAACCCAAATCTCATAAAAAGTATCGAAGGGAAAAAGAAGGAATTAGATAAACTAAGGCCTCTTCCTAAAGGAATTGTTAGTAAACTAAACGAACAATTCTATTTAGAGTGGACATACAACTCAAATGCCATTGAAGGAAATACTCTTAGCTTACAAGAAACGGATTTAGTTTTAAGACAAGGAATTACTATTGGGAACAAGAGCCTCAGGGAGCATTTTGAAGTTTTAAATCACAAAGAAGGAATTTACTTCCTCGAAGAAATAATAAAGAAAAAAACCTTCATATCAGTAAATCTAATTCGAGAAATTCATGGGAAAATATTAAAGAATATTGATGATGAACAGGCTGGAGTCTTTAGAAGTACCAATGTTAGAATCACGGGAGCTTCTCATATACCTCCCAGTGCAGGAAAAATATATGATCTAGTAATGGAATTAGTTGAATGGTATTATATAAATTATAAATCAATATCAATACCAGAAATAGCTGCGTGGATGCATTACAAACTAGTATTCATACATCCTTTCATTGACGGAAATGGAAGAACTGCAAGGCTTTTAATGAATCTAATTCTTATGCAGGAAGGTTACCCTCCAGCAGTTATTCTACATCTCGATAGAAAAAAATATTATAAAGTTCTACGAGAAGCTGATAAGGGAAATCCATCAACATTCCTTGATTTTGTTGGACGCTCAATTGAAAGATCTTTGATAATTTATCTTAATGCTCTTAGACCAGATTCTTCAAATGAAAAACAGGGATACATCACCCTAAAGGAAGCAACCAAATATTGCAATTTTTCATTAGAATATCTTTCTTTACTTGCAAGAACCGGAAAGCTATCAGCTGTAAAATTTAATAGAAATTGGATGACGACTATCCAAGCAGTTCAAACTTACCTAGAAGAAACCTCTATAAAGAAAAATTAAATGTCTACATTGGAGACTTCGTATAACAACGACTTACCGCTACGCTTCGGCACAAGGCCTCGCTCGGCCTGCGGCAAATTGTCCTCCTGTCACTCGTTTGCAGCCGCAAACTACGTGCCAGTCCCTAACGTCCCATTCCGGGACTCAGGGTCGGACAACTTCGGTAAGTCTAGTTCGTTAATTGCAATAGGTTAAATCATATAAAAAAAACGCGCGAAAATTTTCTTTAGAAAGGGTTGAGGAATTAATATATTACTGCCTTTAAGTAGTGGAAACTCTCTTCAAATATACTTTTATCAAACTGTGATTTGCTAAAGATTTATATTTTTCCATTAAATGAAGAAAGATGAGTTTTTAATTCACTAGTTCCAATATAAATTTATAAAAAAAGAAAGATTCGGATCGAAAATTTTCGCGCTTGATGAGATTTCCCTTTCGACTATTATCTTTTTCTGCAGAAACCTACTGCAATTAACATCCGCTTACCGCTGCGCTTCGGCACTTACGGCCTCGCTCGGTCTCCGACACATTCCTCTCCGGCACGATTTTTTGCCTCCGCAAAAATCGCGCCGACGCTAACGCCTCCTACAGAGGCTCAGCTTCGAGGAACGTCGGTAAGCTTTTTCGTTATGCGCCATTTTTATAAACCAATATGAATATCAAAGACATCGCTAAAAATATATTGCCAGTGACAAGAGAGATAGGCTTTTTCAACCATATTCTTACGGGAATATTCATTAATTCAAAAACCTTATTTCAGAAACAGACCTTTACAGAGGAAGAAGCAAAACAAATCGAGAATAAGGCAGCATTTTATTTAACAATTAATGAAAAATCAGATTTAAAAATTTATCACAAAAAGTTAAGTTTCATTAATCGATTGCATACTACCACAGTTTATGATCATGAACTACGCCATTACCATGATTTCTTACTTTCCGTTCATGGAAGTGAGCAACTTGTTAAATTTGTCGATCTAAATAGCAATTTTTTAGAAATACTAAATTTAATTGGATTTCTTCATCAAAAAAATAAAAATAAAAATATTTATGTACCACTACTAGATTGGATTCAAACTGAAAAAGAATTTATTTCGGAAGAGTTCTATTCAGAAATAATGAAATTCAAAGAACATTTTTACCAGCATAATAACTATTCTAGAGACTCCACTTTAAATGTTCATGATATTTACGAAGGTTTAGCAATTATCCAGCAGGCCCAATGCATACATCAATATTTTGGTAAAAATTGTTGTGAATTATTTATTCAAAATTACCTGCAAAAAAAAGAGACAAACTCTTATAATAAAATTATTAAATTCTTTTATAAGAAATATGGTAAACTAGATTTAAAATTGATTGCTACTATACTTTTCCATTCATTAAACGGTGATCTTAGCAGTAGAAAAGTAGAATATTTCCCTAATAATCGATTAAGGGAAATATTAAAATATATAGAAAGTATACAAGGTGAAATTTCTGGTAATAACATCCTATCAATTTTAGAGGAATTCTATAAAAAATTTAATTTAATTTCGCCAAAGGATGCTATTATAAAAAATTACAAAATAAATTTTAAAAATTTTTTAAAAGTAAAAAAGCAAATTAATTTAGGCGCCGAAATATATGGATTTAAAGAAGAATACTATATTGAATATTTTAAACTTAGAAAAAAAATAATAAGAGAATATCTGAAATCAGAAATATTTTATACTGAACCAAACCACTACAATCAGATAAAAAAAAATCTACCAATTCCGAAGGTATATTACTACGTTTATAATATTGCCTATATCAAAGACAAAAATATTAAAATATTTTCTGTCAAAAACTCAGAGAAATTCAAAATTATTCTCACTTCAAAAAAATATGGTCCTTTACTCTTCGAAATTAAATCAGCAGAATCCTCGATTTCCTTAGACTCGGACGAATTTTTTCTTAGAGCCAATTTTCTAAATATCATCATCTTAGGAATTTGGAAAAGCTCTTTTGCACTTTTAATGAAAAAGATCCTAGAGAGAAATTTTAATGTCAATATATTAGATAAAAACGGCGCATAACAGCGACTAACCGCTTCACTTCGGGACTTACGCCCTCGTTCGGTCTGCGACACATAGGCTTTTGTCACTCCTCTTGCTTACGCAAGCGTCGTGCCAATCCCTAACGTCCCATTCGGGACTCAGGGCCAGCCTACGTCGGTTAGTCTAGTTCGTTATGCGAAATTGTATTAAATTCATTCAATTAGAACCGCGAGATAAAAAATGAAAAAAAAAATTATTCTAAAACTATTAATAGTAAGTTTGTCATCAACAAATTGTATTACTAAAATAAGATCAGTCGATGACTTAGTAAAGTATGATCAGTCTATAAAATTATTAAAAAATGACAGAATATTCAAAGTTTCGATAAATTGCCAATATTGGATTAAAGATATTAAGAATATCGAAGATTATTCAAATATAATCAACAGTGAAAAATGCGAAGAAGAAGAATTAAAAGCTGAAGTCATAGGCGAAAACGAGGAATTTTATGCTGCGAAAGTATTAGGCTTAAAAGATCCATTGATTGTATTCTCAACAAAATCGTATGTGTTAACTAGAAAAATTGAAGATGATTATTACAAGGAAGAATGCACAGGCTTGTCTACTTTATATGAATTTGATCAATCAATCATTAATCCCTTCGCTTATAAAGACAAGTGCTTCAGGCTAAATTTTTATATTAAAATGATAAAAATGCCTAGCGAAAAGGAAGGATTTTTTATTATTGCAAACAGAGTAAATGTCTATCTTTACTTTAAATCGCCATATACTAAATTAATATCACCAGGCTTTACTTTGAAATCAAAAGGAACCTTTATAAAAAGTCTCTCAGGCAAGGAATTTCCAGAATATACCGTTATTCGAACCAATTAAAAAATTATGAAAAATATAATTACATTTACCCTATTTTTTATATCATGCTATTCAAGTCAAATACACGAAGAAAATGATTTACTCAATAAATTTCCCGATATAAATAAATTTTCCAAGGAAAAAATGTTTAGTGTTTCATTTCATTGCAATGAATGGTATACAAATCCAGATTTTATTAAAAATAACCTAAGAGAAAATTCCATATATACACTTTGTAAATACAGTGATGATAAAAAAAGAATTAGGACGAATATAATAGGAAGTATAGGAGAACTATACGTAAGTAAAATGTTGAATTATCCCTTTCTTTTTACAACTAAAGAGGTTATAAATAAAAGAAAGAAACTAGACGAAATTGAATCTCAAAATTGCGTCGGCGAAATACATGGTGATGAACAATTCATGGTAGCCTTGAGAAATCCCCTAGCATTCAAAGGCGAATGTATTAACATTATTCTTTCTATCTTTTATATGAAAACGGCAGTATCTGAAAAAAATGTAATATTCAAATTAACCAACGAACCTGAATTTTTAATCTCAAATTTCGATGGCTTTAAAGAAAGTAATAAGTTAAAAGTAACATTAAAAGTATTAGGATGGTATATTTACAATTATGATACTGTTCCTCATTTTCAAATAATTACTAGTGAAAATTTTTACACTATTTATTAATTTAAAAAAAATACAACTTCGCATAACAGCGACTTACCGCTACGCTTCGGCACAAGGCCTCGCTCGGCCTCCGGCAAATTCCCCTTCTGGCATTCGCCTTGCGTTCGCAAGCTACATGCCAGTCCCTAACGTCCCTCCGGGACTCAGGGTCGGGGAACTTCGGTAAGTCTAGTTCGTTACACGCAATCGCTTAAAATTTAACCGGAAAAGGCAATATACAAACAAATACTCAAGTAAATCAATTTGACAAATCCAAATTATTCATCAAAATTGAACCATGAGCCTTTTGCAGATAGAGATTCCGGATCATCTACTTTTAGCAATAAATGAAACAGAAGATTCACTAAAGAATGATTTGAAATTTGAATTTGCTAAACACCTTTTTACTAAGGGTAGATTTACTTTAACGCAAGCCGCTGAGTTCTCATCTTTAGATCTAAAAACTTTTATGCAAAAAATATCGCGAGACGGAATACCAGTTATTGATTATGATTCCGATGACCTAGATTCCGAATTTTCTTTATTAAAATAGAATTACTTTGATAATTATTGCGGACTCTTCTCCCCTAATTTCACTAGCTATTATCAAAAAGCTACATCTTCTAGATGACATTTTTCAAGAAATCATCGTTCCTTTCTCAGTTTACGAAGAAATTGCTCAGACAGACAAAAAATTCAGTTCCACGTTACAAGAATGGACTAAACCCTATATAAAAAGATGTAACAATATTGAGGCATTTAACGCTTATAAACTTTCACTGGGAAAAGGTGAATCAGAAGCTATCGTCCTTTCGAAAGAATTTAAAAATAGTATTTTATTACTCGATGATAAAAAAGCCAGAAAAGTAGCTAAATTAGAAAATCAAAAAGTAATTGGGACTATTGGAATTCTCATTTCTGCAAAAGATAAGGGATTAATTTCTGAAATTAAAAGTTCATTAATGCTCCTGGAAGAACATGAAATCCATCTTTCCAAAGCATTAATAGAAAAAGCACTACAAATGACTGGCGAATAAGCGACTGCGTGTAACAGCGGGGAAACGCTGCGCTTCGGCACTCACGGCCTCGCTTGGTCTACGACACATTGTCCTCCGTCACGCTTCTCGCTCCGCAAGAAGGCGCGCCGACGCTAACGCCTCCTCCAGAGGCTCAGCTACGGACAACGTCGTCTCCCCTAGTTCGTTAGTTGCAATTTTCAATCAGACCAAAAAAGAATTGAAATCTCAAACGATATATTGTAGGTTGGCAAATGATTTGAAAACACAGCAAAATGCTTGTAATGTTCTTATCAAAAAGACAAAGTAAACTAAATTTATGGAGAATAAAAAATAATGTCTGAAAATCAATCTAACGCCCCCAAAAAATCTGTTTCATATGAATCAAGAAGTTTTTTTGATCATTTATTAATAATATGCTGCACCTGCGGATTAGGTTACATCTGCTATGGTTGTCGGAAAAAAAGTGTTACAAGGAATTACCAGTAATTTGAAAAGATTAATAAATGTTCTAAGAAAACTTATTGGAACATTTATTTCTTTAACATTTATTGTTTTAATAAATTATCCACTAATAATCTGCCTTTCAATAATTGCACTGATTGTATATCCATTCAGAAGAGACGGTAAATATTCAAGAATTATTCTATATTACTATGTAATTATTCATTCATATATTTTCAATTTATCTGTTGATGAAATCGAATTTAATAAATCAGCTAAACCTTATTTAATATTAATGAATTTCAATTCACCGATTGACTTCTTCGCTGTTTTGAAAGCTTTCAAGCATAATATTGCATTTATTCTTAGATACCATAACTTTTATATACCATTCTTTGGTTGGACGATTCATACTGCTCAATTCATAAAATTTCACCCAAAAAAACCCTACACTTTTCTAAATCATTCAATTAATTGCTTACGACATAAACAGCTATCAGTTTTACATTTTCCCGCCGGTTATAACGATATATTTGAGTGTCAAAAGTTGTTAAGTAACTATAAAAAGATTTTAGATAAAACAAACTGTGATATAATTGTTTTAAATTCAGAACATTTATACCCCACTAACAGTAGAAGTTTTTTTCCTTCAACCCGTATCAAACTAACAATATTAGATACAATTTCACACAGTGAATATTCAAAAATGAAATTTTTAGATTTAAATACAAGAATTTTAGATAAATTTCGAGGTTATAATGTACAAATCAGAAAAGAGTAGAATCATCGCATTAATTCTATGTATATTTGGAGGATTTTTCGGTCTTCACTTATTCTATGTCGGGAGAGGTAGACTAGGATTTATATATTTAGTTACTGGTGGCATAATAATGTTAGGATGGATTTTAGACATCGTATTAATCTTTACAGGTAATTTCAAAGACAATTTTGAAGCAAATTTATAAATTAAGCTAACTTTCTTTCCTCCATACATCACAAAATAATTAAAATAAAGAGATTCACTCAGAAATCTAATCTTAAATAGTGAAAACTGCAACTAACAGCGACTTACCGCTTCGCTTCGGCACAAGGCCTCGCTTGGCCTACGGCAAATTCCCCTTCTGGCATTCGCCTTGCTTCCGCAAGCTACATGCCAGTCCCTAACGTCCCGTTCCGGGACTCAGGGTCGGGGAACTTCGGTAAGTCTATTCGTTATGCGACATGGCTTAAACCTAATTCTTAAAATTAAAAATGGTATTTATGAACCGCAATAAGCAGAATACTGCAGTCATTTTGATCTATATAATAGGATTTACTATAGGAACTATATCACACTCGATTGATATTATAAAAATGGGATTACTAGGATATACATTTGCACCGTTTATACTTAATGCCTTTTGGTCATCATTAGTTTTCATTGATCCACTTGTAATTATCCTACTCTTTATTAATTTTAAAACCGCTATTGCAATAGCAGTCTTAGTTATGATTTTTGATATTTTATTTAATCTAATTTTTGGTTTATGTACATTGAATTATCCAATTTTATTAGGCTTAATAACTCAAGTTCCTTTCGGCATTTTCGTATTTTACACAGCAAATCATTTATTAAGAAGTGGTTCACTAAAAGACTATTTAAATTCAAAATTGAGTTGACATATTATATCATATTTGATATATAAATACCGTGACCTACAACGTTCAGCTTTTGGAACCTGCTGAAGATTTTCTTTTAAAATTAGAAAATAAGATTAAAGCAAAAGCTTTTAGAACTATAGAATTATTAAAGGAATTCGGACCTGAACTAAGGGAACCATTTTCCAAAAAAATAGCTGGATTCAACGGTTTATTTGAACTAAGAATTAAGCAGGGTTCCAATATTTGCAGATTCTTCTATTTTTTCGAAAGAGAAAAAATCATTATTATTACTTCTGGATTTATTAAAAAAGATCAAAAAACTAACCGTGATCAACTTGATAAAGCAAAGAAATTAATGAATCAATACAAAGGAGAAGCAACTTGAAACCAAAAACGAAAAATTTTGATTCTCTTTTAAAAAAAGAGATTAAAGAAAAGAATTTCAAAGCTGAGTATGATGCCTTAGCAAATGAATTTACTCTTGCCAAAGAAATTATTAAATTAAGAAAAAAAAGGCATTTAACTCAAAAAGATTTAGCGTTAAAAATAGGAACATCACAGCCTGCAATAGCAAGATTGGAATCAGGAAATTATAGAAATCTATCTTTATCCTTTATAAATAAACTTGCAAAAGCATTAGATGCAGAACCAGTCATACATCTAAAAAGCAAAAATATTTAGCAAAATAAGCCACGTCGCATAACAGCGACTTACCGCTACGCTTCGGCACAAGGCCTCGCTCGGCCTACGGCAAATTCCCTTTCTGTCACTCGCTTGCAAACGCAAGCTACGTGCCAGTCCCTAACGTCCCTCCGGGACTCAGGGTCAGGGAACTTCGGTAAGTCTAGTTCGTTATACGACATGCTTGGAAATATAAACTTTTAAATTTCAAATCTGTTTGATACAGACAAGGTAAGAAATGCAGAAAAGTCTTCATTTGAGGTCATTTCCTTTAATCAAAATATCTCTCAATTACCACTAATAGCGCTTGACACTAGTATCCTAATACACCAGCATTGACTTGTGATAAAATCCTTCAGAGATAAAGAAACTGAAGCAATTTGGAATGGTGCTTTATCTAAAAAATTTCCAAAGGATATTCAAAGAACCGCTAGAAGGAAAATGATCCATATCGATAGTGCTAAAAACGCTAGACGATTTAAAGACACCACCCGGAAATAGACTGCACCAGCTTACTGACGACCGATCTGGGCAACATTCAATAAGTATTAATATGAAATATAGAATCTGTTTTAACTGGAATAATGGCTCTGTCGAAAACGTTGAAATTGTAGATTATCATTAAGGAGATTCTGTATGAATAAAGAACTTATGAACATTCATCCTGGGGAAATTCTCTTAGAAGACTTTCTTAAACCTATGGAATTCTACGCGTATAAACTGGCACAAAGTACCCTTATCGATCAAAAAAGAATTAGTGAAATTATTCATGGAAAAAGAGCAATCACTGCAGATACGGCTTTACGATTCTCTAAATTCTTCGGAAATTCTCCTGAGTTCTGGCTCTCTATTCAAGCTCATTATGATTTAGAAATAAAACAGTATGAATTGAAAAATGAGTTAAGAGCAATAAAAAAATATAAAGAACTTAAAGCCAGTTAAACCCAAGCACGTCGTATAACAGCATCTAACCGCTTCGCTTCGGGACTTCGCCCTCGCTCGGTCTGCGACACATAGGCTTCTGGCACTCCCCTTGCATTCGCAAGTGTCGTGACCAGTCCCTAACGTCCCGTTCCGGGACTCAGGGCCAGCCTACGTCGGTTAGCCTAGTTCGTTATACGACAGTCAGCAAATGTATACCTCGGAACATAGGTAGCAGTCTACGCGTAAATATTCATTTTTATGAATTGACAAATAA
>NZ_AOGZ02000003.1 GCF_000332515.2 Leptospira wolbachii serovar Codice str. CDC | reverse complement strand
TCCGGTTTAAATCTGGGAAAAGAAATATGCAAATTGATTCAGGAAAATGAAAAAATAATTCAAAAAAGAATATAAATAACTACATGCCAAGTAAAATTACACAAATTTCCTTTTTCAAAGACTATACTTACTCTTTATCACTAGCATTCTAAGAAATTTCTATAAGTTTTGAAACGGCGTATAACAGCATGGAAACGCTGCGCTTCGGCACTTGCGGCCTCGCTTGGGCTGCGCCACATTTCCCTTCTGTCACTCGTTTGCATCCGCAAACTCCGTGCCAGTCCCTAACGTCCCGTCGGGACTCAGGGTCGGGAAACGTCGTCTCCACTAGTTCGTTATGCGACATTTCAAAATGAAACATATAATAATTACAATTCTATTTCTTAATATTACACCGATACTTTCGGAAGAAATATTAAGACTGAGACCAAAAAATAGTATCGCATATATTTATGAAGAACCGAATTTAAAATCGAAGAAAATTTCCAAAATTAAAGAAATTTTGGAATTCAGTCATGAATCACTCAAAATAAAAGTAGAACAGCCGCCTATCGATTCTGGGTATTGGATTCAATTGAGAAAACCAAATGGCTGGATATTTACCAAAGAAATCATTTTTGATATTGAAAATGAGGATAATTGTAATGATTCGCAACAAATTCCATCAAAGTTGTTTCTTGAAGGTATTGAAGTTATAATTTTAAAAGATGGCCTTTTTTTAATTTCATCCAATGAATTAGGAAGCTCTTTTAATCAACAAGTTGGTGTCTGGAAATCAAATAAAGATAAATTTGAAGGATTTATTTATTTCGAGGATTCAACGATGAATGATTGTTTAAATATTTGCTTCGAAAATGAAGATACTTCTAACTGCAAGAAGTCTTGTAAAAAAGAGGCGACAAAAGAGTTTGGGACTTTGGCGATAACAGCAAAAATAAATTTTCTTTTAAGAATAAAAGGAAACCAAAAAATCCTTGTTTTAAAAAGCATCAAAGATCAGCCGGAAAATGTTAAATCCTTCTTTCAAAGTATTAATATTGAAGAAAACAAAATATACAAAACTGAATGTAATACTCATTGAAACGTCGCATAACAGCGACTAACCGCTTCGCTTCGGGACGAGCCCTCGCTTGGGCTACGCCACATAGGCTTCTGGCACTCCCCTTGCATTCGCAAGTGTCGTTCCAGTCCCTAACGTCCCGTTGGGACTCAGGGCCAGCCTACGTCGGTTAGTCTAGTTCGTTATGCGCAAGTCCCTAAATGAATATGAATAAACGAAATATTATTAGAAAAAAATATGCATTTTTAATTCTTATCGTACCTACTTTTTTAAATTCAGAACCTTTAATTTTCGGGGGAAACAATCTAGGAACTGATGAAATGGTATTGAAACTTGAAAACTCAAATGCTCTATATTATTTTAATGGTGAGGGAGATGGTTGTGAGGGTTTTAAGGCAAAATTTTCGCAAAATGAAAATACTTTTAAATTTACAAATGTTATATCCAATTGTTCTAACAAAAAATTGAAAAATTTCCAATGTTCCACTAAAATAGATGAAAGTTCCTTAATTTTTTCAGAATACCTACACTGTGATAATAATTTATTCTTATACAACGTAAACAAAGGAGTTAAAGAAAATCTAAACAGAAATTACAATGGAACACAAGTCCTTACCTCAGGCTTAAAAAATGGAATTACTACTTCCAATGCAAAAATGCGAGAAAAACCAAACACTCAATCAACATCATTTACCTGCTATTTTACTAATATTGATGATGATAAACTTAAAGAAAAAGAAATCAATTTCATCCCTAAAACTATAAATCTCACTATTATCGCAAAAACTATAACTGAAGATAGCATCGGAGACAAAAGAAATTTTTGGTATTTAGTATTTCCGATCTCTGATTCATATAATGGGTGTTATCTAAAAGACTCAAAGCAAAAAGAAGGTTGGGTTTTTGGAGAATATATCAAATTTAATAACTAGGGACCAGCGCATAACAGCACGGAAACGCTGCGCTTCGGCACTCACGGCCTCGCTTGGCCTGCGGCACATTCCTCTCCGTCACGCTTCTCGCTCCGCAAGAAGGCGCGCCGACGCTAACGCCTGCCATGCAGGCTCAGCTACGAGGAACGTCGTCTCCGCTAGTTCGTTATGCGCAATGTCCAAAAAAATGAATTAAGAAAAAAAATTTCGCTCTTAAAGCAACAAATCTAGCTCACAATAAAACTTTATAAATATGAACTTTTACGATTCCTTCGAAATAAATTTAATAAATTATATCGAATCTTACAAATCAGAACTTGAAAAATCTAAATTCAAATTTTATTCAAAAACTGTTGGTCCGGGTATGGGGGCCTATTGTTGAATTGTCAAATAAAGATCATAATTTAATAATTATAAACGATAGAGGACAATTCTTTCTAGATTTAAAATCGAAATTGAAAAACTTGAATTTTCAATTGAATTCTATATTATCATATATTCTATTTCAAAATATGGAAAATTTAGATAAAGTTAATAGAAATCAAGTATTACTTGGTGAAAAATTTCCTGATTTATTGACTGATCCATTGAAATAATATTTTATCTATAGAAATGAAATAAATGATATTGAACTCAATACTCAATATAAAAAAATAATTAATAAATTGCAAACTGAAAGATCAAAATATTTATTTTCAAAATGAATATATCATGATTAAGCAGAATGTCTGATGAAACCTACAATTCAAAACAAGAAAAATTTGAAGAATTAGGTTTTAAATCTTTAATTTACATTTATTCTTATACATTGGACACAGCGCATAACAGCGGGGAAACGCTTCGCTTCGGCACGAGGCCTCGCTTGGGCTGCGCCACATTCCTCTCCGTCACGCTTCTCGCTACGCAAGAAGACGCGCCGACGCTAACGCCTCTTTCAGAGGCTCAGCTACGAGGAACGTCGTCTCCCCTAGTTCGTTATGCGAACATTTCCGAGTGACCCAATTAAAACGGGCGTCCATGCCCGTTAGAGAGATAATAAAGGATAAAAAGCTAACAAAAAAGCCTATTGACAGATATAACTCCTATGAGTCTACGCG
>NZ_AOGZ02000002.1 GCF_000332515.2 Leptospira wolbachii serovar Codice str. CDC | reverse complement strand
ATATTTAGGTCATTACTTAGAATTAGAGACGTAACAGATTTCTCGTGTCCTATGAGTATACTTCTTCTAGAAGTTTCGACTTTTCGATCACTTGGTGTTAAGAAGATAGGGGTTACTAATATTGAAATTAGTATTATTGTATTGAATTTGTTTCTTAATTTTTCCATTTTAACTCAAAATTTTTGGTATGACTTCAAGACATGGGTAACGTTCATGCGTCAGGAGAAGGGTAGTACTTTTTAGTAACCTTCCTTGGTTTATGAACTTTATATGAATTGGAATCAGGATTAATCAAGAATAAATTTTGATCGAGATTACCTAACTTATTATTTCCGAACCAAATAGAAACGGAATCGAATTCTTTTTTAATACCGACATTAAACCCGTTAAAAGGATTTCCGATCATGATGAGATTTCCATTGTAATTGATGTAACCGCGATCGTTAACATGTCTTTGCTTGAATCCAAACGGATAGGCGATTAGAAGTTCAGCGTTCGGATCAAAAAGTTTTTCCGATTTAACATAGATTTGTTCTGGAGTTTTCAT